>JANLXF010000184.1:0-10284 GCA_031364965.1 Actinomycetes bacterium
CCGTGGGGATCAGCAGCAGTCCCGAGGCGGCGAACGTCCACCACGTCCAGACCAGCCCTGACCCGCCCGCACGGAAGCGCGCGAGGATCGTGCCCGCGGGCTCGCGCAGCACCCCCGGGTAGTCGAACCCCTTCGCCAGCCTCGCGAACGCGACGTTGAACCACACGGGCGACGCGATCAGGAAGACGGCTGCCCAGGTCTGTTCGCTCATCGTCGTTCGGTTCCTCTCTCTGGGTGTGCGATGCCTACGAGGAGGATAGGTGCCACTCGCCCGAGGCAGACCGTGGGCCGTTCGTAGGAGCCGCCTCTAGCCGGACAGCCCTTCGAGCAGCGTGACCGCGTGCTCCGGGCCCGGCAGCGCGGCGATCTCGTCCTGGATGCGCTCGGCGGCGAGCCGGTACGCCGGATCATCGAGCACCGCCGACACCGACGCGCCGACCTCTTCCGGTGTCGCCTCCAGCGCGTCGAGCACCCGCCCCACTCCCAGCGCCTCACACCTGGCTGCGTTCATCGGCTGATCGGCGCCCATCGGGATCACGACCAAGGGGAGACCGTGCGCCAGGGCGCCCGTCACGCTCCCCGATCCGCCGTGGCAGACCACCAGGTCACACCGCGGCAGGAGCACCGCTTGCGGGATGTACCGCTCCACCCGCACGCGCGGCGGCAGCGGACCGAGCTCCGCCGGGTCGATCTGGCGGCCCACGGTGACGACCACGTCGACCGGAAGCTTCCCCACCACCGCCATCACGCGCTCGAAGAGATCTCCCGACTCGAGGTTGAAGACGGTTCCCAGGGTGACGTAGACCGTCGGCGTTCCGAGGTCATCGAGCCACGGCGGGACGGTGCCGTCGGGAGGCTCGGCCGCCGCCGTCCGGATCGCGTGCGTGGTGGCCGACGCAGGGAACGCCGGATCCCGGAAGCTCGGCGGGAACGGCGAAAGGACCAGGTCGCGATCGAGCATCGCGAGTTCGGGGTCGGGAGGCAGGCCGTGCGCGGCGCGGAGCTCGGCGAGCCGACCCGCCACCACCGAGCGCCGCGCGAACGACCCGGCGGCGATGACTTGCACGATCGCGTGCGGGAGCCCGAGCCGCTCGGCCGTGATCATCGCGCCGAAGTCGGTCTCGTCGCACACCAGCACGTCGGGGCGCCACTCATCGGCGAGCGTGAGGAGCGCCGCCGCCCGCTCACGTCCGACCCGCCGGGCGAACCCCTCCCGCAGGACCCGGTCCTCGCGCCGCGGGTTCAGCGGACGCAGCGGGATCCTGACCTCGGGCGCGTTGGCGTCCGAGCCGATCGGAAGCGCGGTGAACCCAAGCGCCTCGATCTCGGGCGCATGCGAGGGACGCCCGGCGACGGCCACCGCGTGACCCGCCGACCCGGCGGCGCGCGCGATCGGCACGAGCGGCAACAGATGCCCACTCCCCCCAGCGAAGGTGAACAAGATCCGCACGGTTCATGTGTACAGGGTTGGGGTGGTGCGTGCGCCGACAGCTGCCCCAAGCGGTGCGCCGCCCTTTGGGGCGTGTCTTCCTACAGGTTCCGCGGTTGAGACGTCCGCACGCGGGCCTAAAGAATCCGACCCGTCGACGGCGTCTACCTATCGATGGACGAGTTCGCGCACGCCGACGTCGTATGGAACGCTGCCGGGCAACCGATGACCGCCGAGAGGCCGACCTTCGACACGTTCTTCATGGACGAGCAGGATGGGCTCTCGCGTGCGCTCTGCGCGATCACCGGCAGCCGGTCCCAGGCGGAGGACATCGCCCAGGAGGCGTTCCTCAGGATCCTCGAACGGTGGGACACGGTGTCGGTGATGGAGAACCCGGCCGGCTACCTGTACCGCACGGCGTTGAACCTGTATCGGAGCGAGTACCGGCGTGCGACCCAGGCGATGAAGCGCCTCGTCTCGCACGAACCGGAGGACGACGACGTTTTCGCGCCGATCCACGACCGCGATGAGGCGTTGCAGGCGCTCGCCGTACTCACGCCTCGTCAGCGGGCGGCGCTCGTGCTCACCGAGGGCCTCGGGTACTCGGGCGAGGACGCGGCGGGGATGCTCGGCATCAAGGCGGCGACCATCTACGCGCTCACGCACCAGGCACGTGCGACCCTCGCGACCCTGACGGAGGCCAACCGATGAACGATCCCGGGACGATCGTGCGCCGCGGGCTCGAGCGGACCGCGCCGCGCGAGCTCTCGCTCGAAGGCCTGTACCGGCGGCGGGACCGTCACCGTCGGACCCAGCGGATCACGGCGGGGATCGTGGCGACGGGGATCGCGCTCGGCGGTCTCGCCTTCGCGGCGAGCGTGCTCCGCACCACCGAGACGAACATCCCGGTCACGCCGACGCCGGACGGCGCGATCGTCTTTTTGGACGGCGGCCGGCTGATGGTGACCTCTGACGCCGGTGGCGGCGCTCGGCCGCTCCTCGACCCCGGAACGCTTCGCGCGGTGGACGGGCCGGGGAGCTGCCCTCCTCCGCGCTGTGATGCACTCCCCGTCTTCACCTGGTCACCTGATGGAACCCAAGTTCTCTTCGCCCGGAACGACCTGAGCGCGCCGCTCGGGTCCGAAGACCACCGCTGGGACGCGCTGTACGAAGCAAGCGCCACGGGAACCGAGATCCGATTCGTGACCTCGTGCGGCGCCGGGTCGCCGGGCGGCATGTGCACGGATGTCGCCATCTCGCCGGATGGCGGCACGATCGCGTTCACGACGGAGGACGGCATCCTGTGGTCGACGAGTGTTGGCTCCCAGGGAGGATCGAACGTCGCCGACTCTGTGGTCGATTTCGCATGGGCACCGAACAGCGATGAACTCACGTTCGTGGGGTCGTCGGGCGAGGTGCGACTCGCGAGCGTGACGGACGTGTCCGGGTCGCGTTCTGAGTACGTGGCCAGCGTGCCGGGGCAACCCGGCTCGCTGGCCTGGTCGCCCGACGGGGCCTCCCTGCTCGTGACCAGCGCCGGCACGTCGTCGGTCCGATCTGACGTCATCATCAGGATCGACCGGCGCAGCGGCAAGCAGACCACGATAGCGCGTGGCCATCGCGAGCGCTTCCTGAGCGACGCCTCCTGGTCCCCCGACGGCACGCTCATCGCGTGGGCGGCGTTCCCCGGCAAGCGGTTCTTCGGTGGACCCGGCGCTCCCTTCGAGACGGAAATCTGGGTGGCGAACGCCGACGGGTCCAACGCGCACCGCGTGTACGCGACCGGGTGCTGCGTCGCCGGCAAGACTGAGCACGCGTTCACCGGACCGGCGTTCTCACCCGATGGCCGGTCGCTCGCCTTCAGCGTGATCGGCGACCGCGAGGACCTCCCGAACGACACCGGGATCTATGTCGTCAACGTAGATGGGAGTGGCCTGCGGCAGGTGTCACCGACCGGCATCCTCCCCGCATGGCAGCCGCTCCCTAAGAAAGGATGAAGGCATGAGGATCACGCACCGATCCGCGGCGATCACGCTGGCGGCGGCGCTGCTCGGCGCCTGCAGTCAGGATGCGGACCCTGCCGAGCCCACGGGGTCGTCACCCGCCGCGACCACATCGGCCACGACCGATGCCGCAGCCCCAACCTCCGCGTACGTCGACGTGGGTGGCTACAAGCTGTTCATCGGATGCCGCGGGAGCGGTTCGCCCACCGTCGTATTCGAGGCCGGGCTGGGCGGCGACAACAGCTCGTTCTCCACGGTCGACACCTCGGTGTCGGACGCGACGACGACGTGCGGCTACGACCGCGCCGGCATCGGCGCCAGCGACGATCGCCCGTCGGGCGCCCCGGCGACCGCCGGCGAGCTCGCCGACGAACTGGACCGGCTCCTGTCGGGCGCCGGTATCGACGGCCCCATCGTGCTGGTGGGCCACTCGTTCGGCGGGATGGTGGAGCAGCTCTACGCCGACCGCCACCCCGAACGGGTCGCGGGGCTGGTGTTCGTCGACACGTCGATGGCGGGACAGCTCACGCCCGCCGACAAAACCTGGGAGGAAGCGCCCGGCGTCCTCGTCGACATGCGACGCACGAAGCGGGAGCTCGAGGACGTCGGCTCGTACGGCGCGACGCCGACGATCGTGCTGACCCAGTCATTCGTCGGTGAGCCGGATGTGCCCGCGTCGTTCCAGCGGCGCTGGCCGCTCCTGCACGACGAGCTCGCGGCGCGCTCGAGCAACTCGGTGCACGTGATCGCGGTGCGCTCCGGCCACTTCATCCAGGAGGACGAGCCCGACCTGGTGGTGGCCGCGATCGAGGAGGTGCTGGCTGCGGTGCGGGACGGGCAGCCGCTCGCGCCGTGCGACGGCCGCTTCGCCGCCGTCGGCGGGAAGTGCGCGGCCTGAGGGGACGCCGCTACTCGATGTAGCCGAGACCCCGGAGGTGCTCCTCCATCTCGTCGGCCTCGGTGTCGGTGACCTGGCCCTCGTTGCCCATCCCGGGGATGCCGGAACCGGCGGAGCTGACCTCGGTCGCCTCGCGTTCGGTGAGCGTCGCGTCGGAGCCGACGATCTCGGTGAGGACGCGCCCCGTGGGTTTGACCGCCGTGGGCGTGTCGAGCGCGGCCACGATCGTCGGCGCCATGTCGATCAGCGCGGGCGGGTGCTCGAACGGCTTCACGTTGGGGCCGACGGCCACGATCGTGCCCTCGATGCGGTGGTCGCCGCTCACCCAGTCGGCATCCTCGTAGGCGGACTTGGCGTGCGCGAGTGAGTAGCCCTCGGCCGGCACCATCAAGATGTCGGGCGAGGTGTCGGCATATTTGCCCTTGAAGATGTCCTCGCGCTTGAAGATCTCTTTGACGGGCTTCTTGCCGGTCTTGGGGTCGACGAAGTTCGCGAGCCGGTCCATGACCTCGCCGCGCACCTTCTCGTAGTCCCCGGGGTCGACGACGCCGTCGATCTCGCGGCCGGCCAAGTTGATCGTGACGCCCTCACCGGTGGAGCGGATCGAGGTGAACGCCTTGGTCTTGGACCAGTTGATCGACTGCGGCAGGGCGACCTTGCCGTGCAGGCCGAGCGTGTCGTACACCTTGCGCGCGACCTGCCGGACGGGCCCCCACTGCATCGGGCCGAACACCACGTTGGAGGCGCTGAAGTCGAGGTAGCCCATCTCGTGCAGCAGGCGGTCCATGTTGATCGTGCGCGTGCACGACTGGAAGCCGTGGTCGCTGATGAACAGGATGATGTCGTCGGGCCGGGCGTTCGCGACGAACCGGCCGATCGCGTCGTCGGCCTGGCGGAAGATGTCGGCGACCTTGTTCCCGATGCGCGTGTCCTTGTTCTTCGCGTAGTCGGGGTGGTCGGGCGCGATGTGGCTCGACAGGCAGTGCTGCGTGCGGTCGATCGAGACCCAGACGCTCGCCATCAGGTCCCAGTCGGTCTCCTTCATCAGGAACTCCGAGACGTCGATCCGCTTCTTCGTGACCTCGAAGGCCTCGTCGAGATAGGCGTCGGGCTTGTTGTGGTACGTGGTCCACGACATGCCGTTGATCGGCCACTCCAGGTTCGCCTTGGCCAGCGTGTCGGGGAGGTCGGCCGGCGAGGTGAACGTGCGTCCCTTCGGGAGTACGCCGCCTGCCAGCAGGTTCCCGTCGAACGGCTGCGGCGCCGGGAAGGTGAGCGGCACGTCCAGCAGGAGCTGCTTCTTGCCCGCGGCGGTGAGGTCGTCGAGGAACGTGCGCGCCTTGATCGATTTGTAGGTGACCGGGTACTGCTTATGGGTGCCCGGCACGGTCTCGAGGATGTCGTAGATCCCGTGGTCCACCGGGTCGACGCCGGTGAGGAAGGACGGCCAGGCCGACCAGCTGTGCGTGGGGACGGTGGAGCGCAGGACGTCCTTCTGCCCCCGGTCGATGAGCGCCTGCAGGTTCGGCAGCGCGCCCTGCTCGAGCAGGGGGTCGAGGATGCGCCAGTCGGCGCCGTCCCACGCGATCAGGATCACTCGTGACATGTACGTCGTCTCCGCAGGTCAGGAAGGGTGGAAGTGTACCGAAGGAGGGAGGAGAGACTATTCGGCCACACACTTCGATGTCGGTGGGTGATGCGAGCATCCGTTCGAGTCGAATGAAGGCACCATCCTGCACGCGGACGCCGACTCCTTCTACGCGTCGGTCGAGCAGCGGGACGACCCGAGCCTGAGAGGCCGACCCGTCATCGTGGGTGGGGGCGTCGTGCTGGCGGCAAGCTACGAGGCCAAGGCCTACGGCGTGCGCACGCCGATGGGTCAGGTCCAGGCACTCCGGCTATGTCCTCAGGCGATCGTCGTCTCGCCGCGTATGGAGGCCTACAGCGCGGCGAGCAAGGCGATGTTCGAGGTCTTCAACGACACGACGCCGTTCGTCGAGGGACTCTCGATCGACGAGGCGTTCCTGGAGGTCGGGGGTTTGCGGCGCATCTCGGGAACGCCCACGGAGATCGCGGTTGGGCTGCGCCGCGAGGTCCTCGAACGGGTCGGCTTGCCCATCACCGTTGGGGTGGCCCGGACCAAGTTCCTCGCCAAGGTCGCGAGCGGCGTCGCGAAGCCGAACGGCCTATTGGTCGTTCCGATCGACGGCGAGCTGGCGTTCCTTCACCCGCTGTCGGTCGAGCGTCTGTGGGGGGTGGGACCGGTGACCGCGGCGAAGCTCCGCGAGCGCTCGATCACCACGGTGGCGGAGGTCGCCCGGCTCGGTGAGGCTTCCCTGGTTCGAATCCTCGGCCGCGCCGCGGGGCGTCACCTCCACGCACTCGCGCATAACCGGGATCCTCGCCGGGTCGACGAGGGGAGACGGCGGCGCTCGATCGGAACCCAGCGCGCGCTCGGTCGACGACCGAGGTCGCCGGAAACGCTCGATGCCGACCTCATCGCCCTGGTGGATCGCCTGGCGCGCCGGCTACGGGCGGCGCACCGGGTCTGCCGCACCGTCGTGGTCCGTCTGCGGTTCGACGACTTCACCCGCACGACGCGGTCGCACACGATCGCCGAGGCGACGGCCGACACCGCGACGTTGCTCGCGGCCGAGCGAGCGCTGCTGGCGGCGGCCCTGCCGTTGATCCGAGATCGAGGCATCACGCTGATCGGCATCAGCTTCACCAACCTTCTCGACGACGGCGCAACCCAGCTCTCGTTGCCGTTCGACGGTGCGCTCGGATCGTCGATGGACACCACGCTCGACACGGTGCGTGATCGATTCGGATCCTCGGCCATCACGCGGGGCGTGCTCCTCGGGCGCCGCGAGGGCCTACGCGTCCCACTCCTCCCCGACTAGCGCGGTGCCCTGTTACGGCCGGAGAAGCCCTGCACATGTCTGGAGTCGCCCATCACGTCAGGTCCCGTTCGTTCCCGGACGGGCTCGGAGTGACTGCCCCCACATCCACCACCCCATCAAGCGCCATCCGGACCACGCCGATGGAGCGCGCCGAACTGAGCGACCGCTCACCCACCGCGGAATGCGGCGTTCAGGTCCTTGCCGAGCTCGCCGGTCTCTCGCCAGCCGGCCAGACCGTGGTCGTCGCGACGCCGGCGATAACCGGCCCACGCGTCCGGCTCGGGGACATGGCCAGCCAGCACGTCGTCGATCGCCTCGGCGAGGTACCCCGCGTGCGTGGAGGCGAAGTCCATCCCGTTGCCGGTCCAGGGATCCTGGTGCATCGACGCGTCGCCGACCAGCGCCCATCCCGGACCGACGGGATGGCGAACCACGGCGTCCCGCGGACCGCACCCCCACAGGCGGCCGACGGGGGTCGCCCGCGTCACCCGGTCGGCGATGAACGGATGGGCGGCGATCCGCTCGTCGAAGGCGGCCTCGGCGCGCGTGCGGGCCACGGCGTAGTCGGCGAGGTTGAACGAGATCGCGACGCAGGCGAACCCGTCGTCGCTCGGGAAGACGTAGGCGAGGTCGTCGTCGCCCGAGGAGAACTCCGGCCCGTCGGGGGGCCCGTCGGGGCCATGCATCCCCTTCACGTACCGGTAGTACATCGCGCGCGAGGCCGGGATCCGCTCGTGGATGGACGCACCCACGCGTGCGGCGACGCGTGAGGCGTGGCCGTCGGCACCGACCACGATCCGCGCGCGGACCGCCGCGTCGCCACCGTGCGTCGACACCGTCGCGCCCACCACGCGCCCGTCGTCGAACGCGAGGTCGTGCATCGACACGCCTTCGAGCACCGTCACGGTCGGCTCGCGGCGGGCCCGCTCGACGAGGATCGCGTCCAGGATCTCGCGCCGTACCGAGAGGCAGAACCCGATCGCTCCCGGGGACTGCGGCGGGTCGACCGACCACGACCCGTCGAGCGCGTCGGCCCCGTACTCGCGGACGAGCGGCGGCGCCCCGGTCGCCAGCACCTCGGGGAGGACGCCGACGCGCTCGAGCGCGGCGACGCACCACTCGCCTCGGAAGAAGTGCGTCGAGATCGTGGCGCTCGGGAACGTGGCCCGATCGACGACGAGCACGCGCCACCCCGCCATCCCCAGTCGGGTCGCGAGGATCGACCCGGCGACGCGCGCCCCAACGACGACCACGTCGACCTCGTCGGGCACAGGCTGGGATGGAGCGTCCAGGCGATCCTCCTTCCGCGAGGGACATCGTGACACGTCGTCCGTGTGCGCCTCCACCCCCGGCGGCGCCCATCAGCTGCAACTCGAGCATCGCGCGCCACTGGGACTTGCCCTCCGCCTGGAGGCCCCGCGCACCTAGAGTGAGGGCATGCCCGACGTCCGCGTCATCCCGTTCCTCCTCTCCGAGCTGCGGCTGCCCCCTGACGAGCAGGAGCTGCTGCAGCGCGAGTGGTGGCCGTCCTACGCGCACGCGGTGATCCACCCGGACGGCGTCTTCCTGTTCGACAACGGGGTCGGGTTCGGTAACGCCGAGGTCGACTCGACCTTCTCGCCTCGAGTCACGGCGATCGAGGACGCGCTCGCCCTGCACGAGATCTCGCTCGCCGACGTCACCGGAGTCGCGAACTGCCACCTGCACTTCGACCACAGCGGCCAGAACGTCCGCATCCCGAAGGGCGTGCCGATCTACGTCCAGCGAGCCGAATGGGCCAAGGTGCACGAACCCGACTACACCGTCCCGGAGTGGATCGATGCGCCGGGGCTGACCTATGAGGTGTTGGACGGCGAGATCGATGTCGCGCCAGGCCTGCGATTGATCCCCACGCCCGGGCACACGCCGGGACATCAGTCGCTCGTGCTGGACGCCGCCGACGGGACGGTCGTGCTCGCGGGGCAGGCGGTTCAGTCGCGGGCCGAATGGGAGGGTGCGACGGAACCCTCAGCGTCAGGAGCCTCGGCGGCCACCGATCCCGGCTACCCGAACTCCGTGGAGCGTCTGCGTTCGTTAGATCCGGTCCGGGTGCACTTCGCGCACGATCCGGCAATCTGGGAGCGTTGACCGGAGCGAGCCCGTCTCTTCTTCCACGGGCTCTTGAACCTCGGTGCCGGCTTCCTTCAGCGCGGCCATCAGCACCAGCGGAATCAGATCGCGGGAGGCTCCCGGCCGGCCGCCACCTCGAGCAGGCGCGCGGTGAAAAACCGCCAGCCCTCCTCGTGCATCGCGGCCGCCGCACCGTCGGGCAGGCCCGTGTGCCGCAGGGACAGGGTGGTCCCGTCGCCGTCGGAGTGCAGATCGATCTCGACCGTAGTGGAGCCGGGCGGCACCTCCGCGTTCCCCTCCCAGCCCCAGGTGAAGACCACGCGCCGGTGGGGCGTCACCTCGACGTACTCGCCGGCGGCCACCGTGTCCGCGTCCATCCACACGCGGAAGACGCCGCCGGGGCGCGGATCGAGCTCGGCGCGGACACCCTGCCACCGGATGTAGTGGTCGGGCTCGGTCAGGAACGGGAAGACGTCTTCGGGCGCAGCCTCGAGCCGAAGACTCAGTTCCACCAGGTGCGGCTCGTTCATGACTCGTCCTCCACCGCGCGTTGGAGACGCGCGAGATCGCGGCCCCACATCTCCTCGAGCACGGCGGCCAGCGACCCTGCGGCCGCACGATCGGCGCGGTAGTAGCGCCGCGTGGACTCGCGCCGCTCCACGACGAGCCCCGCCTCGCGGAGCACGCCCAGGTTCTGGGAGACCGCCGGCCAGCTCACGTCGAAGTGCGCCGCGATCTCACCCGCGGAGAGCTCACGGGTCCACACCAGGCGCAGGATCTCCCGGCGTCGGGGATTCGCGACCGCCTCCAACATGGCTTGCACGCTGGGTAGTTAAGCACATCCTTCAGCTTGACAGAAAGCTTTAGGCATGACTTAAATAGAGCATCCGATCACAAGGAGGGACCGACGTGACACGTGACATCGTGCTGGCCGTGGAGATC
>JANLXF010000259.1:0-23855 GCA_031364965.1 Actinomycetes bacterium
CCCCGGCCCGCGCCGCACCCGCCCGCACCAGCGGGACCGCCTCCGCGTCGAGCGCGAGCACGATCGGGATCTGCAGCAACGACTGCTCCCGGGACGCGGGTCTTCCAAGGTCTGGCTCCATACCCTCGCTATGATGCCGCAACGATGCCGGGCGAGGAGCGAACCGAACCTCTCGAGCGATTGCTGAACCTGGTCGCCCTGTTGCTCGAAACCAGGGCGCCGCTCACCTTCGAGCAGATCCGCGAGACCCTCGAGCCCTACCGGCAGGAGAAGGTGGACTCGGCCAAGCGGATGTTCGAACGGGACAAGGACCTCCTGCGGGACTACGGCGTGCCGCTCGAGCTGGTGGACGTCGATGCCTGGGGCGGCGACCAGGGTTACGTGATCCCGAAAGACGCCTACTACCTTCCGGAGATAGCCTTCACGCCCGAGGAACTCGGCGCCCTGCTCGTGGCGGCCCAGAGCGGTGACGAGAACACCGCGGCCGAGCGCGCGGTCCACAAGCTCCTGTACGGGGCCGACGGCGGGGTGCTCGCGGGTCTCACCGGCGGGCCACTCGCGTCGGGCTCCGACGCCCGGAGCGAGCTCGTGCTCGCGGTCGCGGCGGCCGCCCAGCGGTACGGCCGGATCTCCTTCGGTTACCGAACGTCACAGGGCAAGGCCTCGGAGCGCGAGGTCGACGCCTTCGCGATGGTGTTCCGGGGCGGCCATTGGTACCTGGTCGGTCACGATCGGGACCGCGACGACGTTCGGGCGTTCCGGCTGTCGCGATTCACCTCCGAGCCCGAGGATCGCGGCGACGGGACCTCGCCCCCGCCTGGGTTCAGCGCCGCCGACCACGTGCAGGCCGGCCCCTGGGATGCCTCGGCCGAGGAGCGGGCCGTGATCGCTCTCTCGCCCGAGGTGGCCTGGTGGGCGGCGAGCTCGCTCACCGGAGCCACGACGATCGGGGCGGGGGAGGACGGCTGGGTGGAGGTCGCGGTGCCCCTCGCCGACGAACAGGCGCTCGCCGGGCTCATCCTGCAGTTCGGCGACGACGCCGTCGCGCGCGAGCCCGCCTCTTTGCGGGAAGCGATCGTCGAGCGGCTGGCGGCGATCCGTGGCTGAGCGACGGCGGCGGGGCACCCCGAAGACCGCCGACCGGCTGGGGACCATGCTCGTCGTCGTGCCCTACCTCGTGCAGCACCCGGGCACCGTCCTCGCCGAGGTCGCCGGGCTCTTCGGGGTGTCGCCCGAGCAGCTCCGGCGCGACCTGGACCTGCTGTTCATGTCCGGGCTCCCTCCCTCCGGGCCCGGCGACCTGATCGACGTCGACGTCGACGAAGACGACCGCATCTGGATCACGATGGCCGACCATTTCGCCCGGCCGCTGCGTCTGACCAGGCACGAGGCGCTCGCGCTCTACGTGCGGGGCACCGAGCTGGTCGCTACCCCGGGATTGCCGCAGGCGCCCCACCTCGCCGGCGCGCTCGACAAACTCCGCGCGACGCTCGGCCCCGACACCCTCGACGCTAAGGGGCTGATCCATGCGCCCGGCGGTGGCGAGGCCCCCGAGCATCTCGACGCGCTCCGAGACGCCGCGCGCGTCCACCACCGGGTGCTGATCGAGTACTACGCACCCTCGAGCGCCGCCCGGTCCACGCGAACGATCGAGCCGGAGGAAGTGTTCCCGAGCCTTGGGAATTGGTACGTCGCCGCGTGGGACCTCGGCGCCGACGCCGAGCGCCTCTTCCGGGTCGACCGCGTGCGTTCAGCCGTGGACACGGGGGAGAGCTTCGAGCCGCGGGGTCTCGCGGGCGCGGGGCGCGACCTGTACACGCCCGGTGAGGGCGACGTGCCGGTCCGTCTTCGCTTGCGGGCCGGCGCGCGCTGGATCGCCGAGTACTACGCGACGACCGACGCGGTCGAGCTCGACGATGGCTCGCTCGAGGTGACGCTTCCGGCGCACCGGCTCGAGTGGGTCGCGAGGCTGCTGCTCCGCGTGGGACCCGACGCGTCGGTGATCGCACCCGATGCTTTGCGAGACGAGCTCGCGACGTTGGCGGCACACACGATCGCACGGTACCGAGACTGATCCGAAGGGGACTGGGCAATCCAGGGTAGCCCCGTTCCTGGCACGAACGCTCAAGGCCCGTTCGGGCCGAACCGATAGCTCCCCTGAGATGACAACGATCCGCACAACGTGCCCCCGATGTGGCGAAGTGGACATGGGTCCCGAGGCGATCCTCCTGTCGGTCCGTCAGAACGGCCGTGAGGGAAGCTACCGGTTCACCTGCCCGAGCTGCGAGGACGACGTGGAAAAGCGCGCCGATCGCAAGATCGTGGCCCTCCTCGTCTCCGCCGGGGTCGACATCGACCAGGCCGAGGGCGGGCTCGAGGGCCACCCGGAGCTCTTCGACGATCCGGTCGAGGACCCCCGCGGAGTCATCCCGACGGGCCCTGCCTTCTCGATCGACGACGTGATCGAGTTCCACTACCTCTTGGAGGACGACCGCTACGTCCAGGAGTTCCTGGCCTCCAGCGGCGGATCCTGAGCCTGGCGCACCGCCTGCGGTAGCATCGCGCCATGAGTCCATGGCTGCTCGTCTGGTATCTGATCGCCGCCGTCTCGACGATCGCCGTCGTGGTGCTCGTGATCGCCCTGGTGCGGCAGGGCCTGCTGCTGGGCAGGACCGCCCGCCGGTTCCAGGAGGCAGCCCAGCCACTCGTGGACGAGCTGACCCAGGAGGCCGCCCGGGCATCAGACCGCGCCGCGTCGCTGACGCCTCCGGGAAGGCCCCGGCGCTGATCGCCGGTAGTAGGATTCGCTGCGGGCGAGCGCGCCCACACACATGCTGAACATCGGCCCTCCCGAGCTCCTCCTCGTCCTCGTGATCGCACTGGTCGTCGTGGGCCCGAACCGGCTGCCCGAGCTCGCGAGAACGATCGGACGCGGGCTGAGCGAGTTCCGCAAGGTCCAAGACGAGGTCAAGGACATGGTCAAGTTCGACCTGAGCATGGACCCGGTCACGGCGCCTACCACCCGCCCCTCCACCCCGCATCGAACGCCCCGCCCCGCGCCCGGAACGCCCGGAGCCCCGAGACCGACGACCGAGTCCGCGTCGTCCGACGCAGGGGAGGAGGCGCCCGAGAACGCGTCGCCGGAGCCCCCCGAACCGGCGGGTGACGCGCCGGCGATCCCGCCTGCCCCCGAGCCGCCTTCCCTCGCGGAGTAGCCCCGTCCGATGCCGGTGATCCCTCGGTTCCGTCGACGCTCCGCGGACAGGCGCACGGGAACGATGACGGTCGTCGAGCATCTGGAGGAGCTCCGGCATCGGCTGATCGTGGTGTTCGTCGCGATCAGCCTCGGCTCGGTGGCCGGGTGGTTCGTGTATCCGTACTTCTTGGAGCTGATCCGCTCGCCGTTCTGCGACTACGTCACCAGACATCCCGACGTTCGGCCACCCGCCGGATGCGATCTGGTCATCACGGGCCTCATCGATCCGTTCCTCGTGAAGATGAAGATCGTGGTCTACCTCGGCTTCGCCGTGGCGCTCCCCATCGTGCTGTGGCAGCTGTGGGGGTTCGTCAACCCCGGCCTGACCGAGGCTGAGCGCAGATGGGCGATCCCGTTCGTCGTGTCGTCGACCCTGCTGTTCTTCCTCGGGGCGGCCTTCGCGTACTGGACCCTGCCCAGGGCGCTCGAGTTCCTGCTGGGGTTCGCGGGCAGCGGCATCGCGCCGATCCTCACCGCCGACCGCTACGTCAGCTTCATCGTGCTGGTGACGCTCGCGTTCGGCGTGTCGTTCCTGTTCCCGGTGTTGCTGGTCTTCCTGGAGCTCGTGGGCGTGCTGAGCTCGCGCAGGCTCCGCTCGTGGCGCCGATACATGATCTTGTTCATCGCGATCTTCTCCGCGGTGATCACGCCGAGCTCGGATCCGTACACGATGCTCGCGATGATGATCCCGATGTACCTGTTCTACGAGGCCGCTATCATCATCGGTCGCCTCCTGAAGAAGTAGGAGTTCGATGGCCATCAAAGGCAAGCGCAAGCCCAAGAGCAAGCCCGTCGCGCGGGCCCCGCGGCGCGCCCCGGTGCAGCCGGCCACGCCCTTCGTGCAGCGACGCTGGGTCCAGATCGCGGCCGGCGTCGTCGTCGGAGCGTTCGCGATGATGGTCTTCGTGTGGGTCACGAACGGCCTGCGTCAGAACCAGGCCGACGCCGCGGCGGCGGCCTCCGCCGCCGCGCAAGCCGACAAAGCGGCCACCAAGCTCGCGGCCGCGACCGCCTGGCAGACGGCCGCCGACGGCGCGATCGCCCAGGTGGGCACCCTGAACCAAGGGGTCCCTCCGACCGTGTTCACCGAGATGAGCGCCGCCCTCGACTCGATGGATGCGAAGGGCTCGGTTCCCGACGGCGCCGAAGCCACGTTCGGCACCGCCACCTCCAACGCGAAGAAGGCGATCGACGCGATCGACGGGTTCGATCTGGTGGCGACGATCCGCGACCAGGGGTTCGACGAGCTGGCGACTGCTGCGTTCACGAACTCGAAGGAGCGACTGCTCGAGGGCCTCCAGCTGTATCGCCAGGCCGGGGAGGTCGCGGCTCTCGCCGCCGGCTCAGCCGATCCCGCGGAGATCGCTCGGCTCACCCGCGTCGCCGTCGACCTCCGCGACACCGCCGCACAGGTCTTCAACGCGGGGTGGCAGGAGTACCAGTCCGCCCTGCGGGCGGGCGGCGTGGCGAACATCCCGCAGGGACCGATCCCCGGGCTCCCGGGCGGCGGGGCGTAACCAGGTGGTCGCCCCGTGACCGCCGCGCCCGTCGTGGTGGTCGCGAATCCCACCGCCGGCCGCGGAAAAGCCGGGCGTCTGATCGGCAAGGCGGATGCGATCCTGCACGCACTCCGGGTCGAGCACGAGGTCAGGGTCTCGTCGTCGGCCGAGGACCTCGAGACGACGGTCCGCAGCGCTGCGGAGGAGGGGGCGAGGATCGTGGCGGTGCTCGGCGGAGACGGCACGGTCTCGCTGGGCGCGAACGGAGTGGTGGGGACCGATGCGGCGCTCGCCGTGCTCCCCGCGGGAACGGGCGACGACTTCGCGAAAGCGATCGGCGCCGGCACCTTCGACGCTGCGGTTCGGCTGCTGGCGAACCCGAAGATCGTCCCGGTCGATGCCGTCGACGTGGTCGCGGGGATCGAACGCCGCTTCTTCGTGAACATCGCGGGAGCCGGGTTCGACTCCGAGGTCAACGAGACCGCGAATGCGATGCGCCTGCGCCTCGGTGGGACGGGAACCTATGTGGCGGCCGTCTTGAAGACCCTGTCTCGATTCTCGCCCGCGCACTACGACCTCACGATCGAGGGGCGAGCGGTCTCGGTGGACGCGATGCTAGTCGTGGTCGGCAGCGGGATGCAATACGGGGGCGGGATGAAGGTCCTGCCCGACGCCTGTCTCAACGACGGTCTGCTCGATGTGTGTATCGTCGAGGCGCTCAGCACGAGCGCCTTCCTGCGGGCGTTTCCCCGCGTCTTCACGGGGTCGCACGGCCGTCACCCCAAGGTGCGGATGCTGCGGGCCACCTCGGTGAAGGTGGAGGCCAACCGGAAGATCCAGGTCTACGCCGACGGCGAACGCGTCGGCCCGTTGCCGGCCGCCTTCGAGATGCGCCCCGGCGCGCTCTCGGTCGTGGTCGGCCCGCACGCGAAGGGGATCCGATGACCGAAGGTCTGCTCCTGATCCATGCGTTCCCGCTCGACGCCCGGATGTGGCGGGCGCAGATCGATGCGCTCTCGCCAGAGGTGGGCGTCATCGCCCCCGATCTTCCGGGCTTCGGCGGAAGCCCCGATACCGGCCACCTGATGGCGATGGGCGCCGCGGTCGACCGGTGCCTGCAGGCCGCCGACACGGCCGGGATCGACCGGATGGTCGTCTGCGGTCTCTCGATGGGTGGCTACGTGGCCTTCGAGCTGTGGCGGATGGCCCGCGACCGCGTCGCCGGCCTGGTGCTGGCGAACACGAAGGCCGAGGCCGACACGCCCGAGGGCGCCGAGGGTCGCCGGGCGCTCGCCGCTCGACTCGAGGCCGAGGGAAGCGGCTTCCTCGTCGACAGCCCACCCCCGCTGCTGGCCGAGGACGCTTCGGAGGCGCTGCGGACGCTCGTGCGCGGTCTGATCGCCGACCAGCCCGCGAGCTCAATCGCTGCCGCCGCGCTCGGGATGGCCGAGCGCAAGGACTCGGTGCCCGACCTGGGGTCGATCGACGTGCCGGCGCTCGTCATCACCTCCGACGGCGACACGCTGATCCCCGCCGCCGTCACCGCTCCCATGGCTGATCGGATCCCCGGCGCGGAGCTGGTCACGATCGAGGGTGCCGGCCACCTCAGCAACCTCGAGGCACCCCAGGCGTTCGAAGCGGCGCTTCGGCCGTTCTTGGCGCGGTGCGGTCTGCCCGTTCGAGCGAGCGGGCGCCCGTAGACTGACCCAGTGGCCACCCCCGCGGCGTTCGCCGCCCGATTCCCATTCTCGCTGGACCGTTTCCAGCTCGACGCCATCGATGCGATCGATCGAGGAGCCTCGGTCCTGGTCGCGGCGCCCACGGGGAGCGGGAAGACGGTCGTCGCCGAATTCGCGATCGAACGGGCGCTCGCCAAGGCCGGCAAGGCGTTCTACACCACGCCCCTGAAGGCGCTCTCGAACCAGAAGTTCGGCGACCTCGTCGACATCCACGGCGCCGCGAACGTCGGGCTGCTCACCGGCGACAACACGATCAACGGCGAGGCGCCCGTCGTCGTCATGACCACCGAGGTCTTGCGGAACATGCTGTACGAGCGGAGCGACTCGCTGACCGGCCTCGTCAGCGTGGTGATGGACGAGGTGCACTATCTGCAGGACCCGTATCGCGGCGCCGTCTGGGAGGAAGTCCTGATCCAGCTGCCGCTGAGCGTGAGCGTCGTGTGTCTGTCCGCCACGATCAGCAACACCGAGGAGTTCGGCGAGTGGATCGGCACCCTGCGGGGAGAGACCCGCGTGGTGATCGAGGAGCAGCGTCCGGTGCCCCTGGAGCACCACTATCTGGTGGGGCACCGACTGCATCCGATGCACGTCGAGCAGGACGGGATCTTGCTGCCGAATCCCTACGTCGTCTCCCTGGACCAGCAGGAGCTGAAGACGAAGACCTACTACCGGCGGGGGAGCGGGACCGCGCAGCATCACCGCACCTCCCGTCCCCGCGAGGGGCACCGCCGGGTGTACGCCCCCAAACGGGAAGAGGTCGTCGAGGTGCTCGCCGACGAGGGCATGCTCCCCGCGATCTATTTCGTGTTCAGCCGCGCGGGATGCGACAAGAGCGTGCGATGGATGCGCGAGTCCGGGGTGCGGCTCACGACCCGCGCCGAGGCCGATTTCATCCGAGAGCGAGCGGAGGCCCGGCTCGCGTGGATGGACGAGGAGGATCTGGAGACCCTGGGGTTCTTCGACTTCCTCGATGGGCTCACGGCCGGGATCGCGGCCCACCACGCGGGGATGCTCCCCGCCTTCAAGGAGACGGTGGAGGAGCTCTTCGAGGCCGGGCTCGTGAAGGTGGTCTTCGCGACCGAGACCCTCTCGCTCGGCATCAACATGCCGGCGAAGACCGTCGTGATCGAGGACCTCTGGAAGTTCCAGGGGGAGCGTCACGAGATCCTCACCCCGGGGGAGTACACGCAGCTCACCGGCAGGGCCGGGCGGCGGGGGATCGATCCACTCGGGCACGCGGTCGTCGTGTACCAGCGACAGGTGCCGTTCGAACGCGTCGCCGGCCTTGCGGCAACGCGAACATACAACCTCACGTCGTCGTTCCGCCCCTCGTACAACATGGCCGTGAACCTGGTGCGCAACTACACGCGCGAGCAAGCGCACCGCCTCTTGAACTCGTCGTTCGCCCAGTTCCTCGCCGACCGCGGGGTGGTGGCATTGGAGAAGACCCGTCAGCAAGACCTGGACGCGCTCGCGGGGTACCGAGAGAACATGGTGTGCGATCTCGGCGACTTCCAGGAGTACTGGGCGATGCGCGCGAAGGCCCGGCGGATCCGCGATGACGACCGCCGAGGACGTGAGCGGACGCGAACCGATGCCGTCCGCGACGCCGTGGCGAAACTCCGGCCCGGCGAGGTGATCCACGTGCCGCAGGCCAAGCGCCGGGGACTCGCCGTGGTGATCAGCGCACGTGACGGCAAGCCTTCCGTCCTCTCGCAGGACCGCACCTTCTTCCGGCTCGGACCCAAGGACTTCGAGGAACCCCCCGTCGTGCTCACGCGGATCGCGTTGCCGAGATCCGGGAGCAGCCGCAGCGCACGGTACCGTCGCGACGTCGCCGCCAAGCTTGTGTCGCTCCACGTGAAGACGCAGAAGGCGAGTGGCCGCCGCGCCGATCCCGAGGTCGAGCGCGAGGCTGCCCGCCTCGAGGAGCGGTCGACCGGACACCCGTGCCATGCCTGCCCCGAGTTGGCCAAGCACGTCAGGTGGGCCGAACGCGCCGACGCACTCGAACAGCAGATGCGGGGTGTGGAGCGCCGGATCCGCGTGCGCACCGATACCCTCGCGCGCCAGTTCGATCGCGTGCTCGCGGTGCTCCAAGAGCTCGGGTACGTCGACGGGTGGGCGATCACCGAGAAAGGCCGCACGCTGTCACGTGTCTACGGCGAGGGAGACATCTTGGTCGGCGAGGCCCTGGCCGCCGGTCTCTTCGACGGCCTCGCACCCGGGGAGGTCGCCGCCCTCCTGTCGTCGATGGTGTACGAAGGCCGGGAACGCGTCCCGCTCGCAGGCGGGATGCCCACCCCCGTCTCCGACGAGCGCTCCGAACGTCTCACGCGCATCTGGCGCACGATCCGGCGCACCGAGGACGCGCATCAGGTCCAGCTCTGCCGCGAGCTGGAGTCGGGCTTCGCTGTCCCGATCTACCACTGGGCGAGCGGGGAGCCGCTGGAGGCCGTACTGGCGGAAACCGACATGGCGCCCGGCGACTTCGTCCGCAACTGCAAGCAACTCCTGGATCTCCTGCGCCAGATCGAGGAGGTGGCCCCACCCGAGACCGCGGCGCTCGTGCGGGATGCCCGGGGCGCGGTCTTGCGAGGCGTCGTCGCCTACACCGGGCTCTAGCGCTCGCTACCATGCGTACCCCATGACCAGCCCCTTCGGCTCGCTCGCCGTCATCGTGAACCCGCGCGCGGGTCGGGGGCGTGTGGCCGGGCAGGTCCCGGCGCTCGAGCGTGCCCTGGCGGCCAACGGTTTGGACTTCGCCCTCGAGCTCACGCGCGCACCCGGCGATGCAACCAGGTTCGCCCGCGAGGCGGTGCGGGACGGCCGCCGCTTCCTGGTCGCCGTCGGCGGCGACGGCACGATCCAGGAGGTCCTGAACGGCATGCTGAACGACGGGCCCCCGCCGCCGGAGCAGCCGGTCCTGGGCGTGGTGGCCGCCACGTCGGGCTGCGACCTGGTCCGCAGCTTCGGGCTGCCCGAGGACACCGACGGTGGATGCAGGCATCTCGCGGGAACCAACACCTACCCCTTCGACGTGATCAAGATCGGCTATCGCGATGCGTCGGGCGAGCGCCGGACCCGATACGCAGCCAACCTCGTCGAGATCGGCCTGGGCGCGGCGGTGGCGCGGGCGACCGCCCGCCTGCCCGCACGCCTGGGGAACGCCGGGCGGTTCCTGGGATTCTGGAGCGCCTACGCGCGCTCCCGCACCGCGTCTGTCAAGGTGGACGCAGACATGAAGACCTTCGAGGCAAGGGCGTTCAACGTGATCGTCGCGAACGCGCAGTTCACCTCAGCCGGCCTGAGGATGTCGCCCCGTTCCTTCCCGGGCGACGGCGTGCTCGACGCCCTGGTGTTCTGCGGCCCACGTTCCGACGCGTACCGCATGCTCCCGCGGATCTACCGCCACGGGAGCCACGTCCCCGATCCGAACATCCACGAGATGCGCGCGAAGATCCGGGTCGCCGTCGAGGCCGACCGGCCCCTGCCGATCGTGGCCGACGGGGAGCTCCTCGGGACCACCCCGGCAACCTTCCAGGTCGTGCCCCAGCGGATCCTGCTGAAGCTATGAACGCGCGGTACACGGATCGTCTCGCACGCGCGGCGCACGAGACCGCAGCTCAGGGGTTCGACGCGCTGATCGTGGCACCCTCACCGGACCTGGCGTATCTCACCGGTTACGACCCGATGCCCCTTGAACGCCCCACGCTGCTGATCCTTCGGCCCGATCGCGATCCGGCGATGCTCGTCCCCGAGCTCGAGCGACCCCTGGCCGCGGCATCGCCGATCGGGGCCCACGTCGAGCTCGTGGGGTGGAACGACGGGCTCGACCCGTACCGAGCCGCCGCAGGACTGCTCCCGGCGGACGGACGCATGGCGGTCGGTGACCGGCTCTGGTCAGCCCACCTGATCGCGCTCCAGGCCGAGATCCCCGGCGCGGCCTTCGCCCCTGCCTCACCGGTGATCGGGCGGCTCCGCGCGGTCAAGGACGCCGACGAGCTCGCCGCGCTCCGCCGCGCCGCCCGTGCCGCCGACGAGACCTTCCGTCAGATCTGCGGTATGACGTTCCTGGGCCGCCGGGAGGACGAGGTCGCGGCCGACCTCGCAGAGCTGCTCGTGCGCAACGGCCATACCCGCGCCGATTTCACGATCGTGGCGAGCGGGGCCAATTCGGCGTCCCCGCACCACGAGCCGTCCGGACGCACGATGCTGCCCCGCGACGCGGTGGTGCTCGACTTCGGGGGGGAGTTGGGCGGCTACTACTCCGACACGTCCCGAACCGTCGTGCTCGGGGACGCGCCCGAGGGGTTCCTCGAGGTCTACCGGGCGGTGCAGGAGGCCCAGGAGGCCGCATGCCTGGCCGTGCGTCCCGGCGTCGAGGCGCAGGCGATCGATCGTGTGGCCCGCGCGATCATCGAGGCCGCCGGCTTCGGCGCGCGCTTCATCCATCGCACGGGGCACGGGATCGGCCTGGAGGTGCACGAGCCTCCGTACCTCGTCGAGGGCAGCGACTGGATCCTCGAGCCCGGCACGACCTTCTCGATCGAGCCGGGGGTCTATCTGGAGGGCCGGTTCGGGGTCCGGATCGAGGACATCGTGGCGGTCACGGCCGACGGGTGCGAGCGCCTCAACCGATCGACGCGCGAGCTTCAGGTCGTCGACTAGACGGGCTGGTCCCGCAGCCGCACCCTGGTGCCTGCGGACGTGTCCATGACCTCGAGTCCCATCGCCGCGAGCTCGTCCCTGATCCGGTCGCTGGCGCCGTAATCCTTGGCCGCCCGGGCGGCGTCACGCTGCGCCATGAGGGCCTCCATCTCGGCCGTGGGCCTCCAGCCGCTGCGGGCTTCGCGTTCCAGGTCGAGTCCGAGCACCCGGTCCCACGAAGCCAGCAGCGCGTACTTCTCGCCCGGCGCGACGGCGGCCGATCGATCCAGCTCGTTCACGATCACGACCGCGGCCGGAAGGTCGAGATCCGACGCCACCGCCTCGCGGAACCTCGTGTCCAGCTCGCGCGCCGGAGCGCCCAACTCCTCGGCGGCCGGCGCCCACTCGGCCATGTGTCGGCGCAGCTGCCTCACGCGCCGGTCCGCGTCCTCCATCGAATCCCAGGCGAAGTCCATCTCGCTCCGATACCGGGTCTGGAACGTGAGCCAGCGGAACGAGCGCGGGTCCAGCCCGCGCTCCTCCAGCTCGTGGACCCGCACCACGTTGCCGGTCGACTTCGCGATCTTCTGACCGGAGAGGCGGAGATGTCCCCCGTGCACCCAGATGCCCACCACGCGATGGCCCACCGAGCCCTCGCTCTGCGCGATCTCGTCCTCGTGATGCGGGAACCGGAGATCGGTACCCCCGGTGTGGATGTCGATGTGCTCGCCGAGGTATTTCATCGACATCGCCGAGCACTCCACGTGCCAGCCCGGGAACCCATCGCCCCAGGGCGACGGCCACTTCATCAGACGTCCCGGGCCTGCGGCCTTCCAGAGCGCGAAGTCGGCGGGATTGCGCTTGCGCGTGTCGGTCTCGAGATCGCGGTGACCTTCGCGCAGGTTGTCGAGCGTGTTGCCGCTGAGTGAGCCGTAGCCGGGGAACGACGTCACGTCGAAGTAGACGCTGCCCGAGTCCACCACGTACGCGTGCCCGCGCTCCACGAGCGTCTCGCTGAGGGCGATCATCTCGCCGATGTGATCCGTGGCCCTCGGATAGCGGTCCGCCGGCTCGATCCCCAGGGCCGTCGCGTCGCCGAACACCGCCTGCGTGTACTTCTCGGCGATCTCGGCGGGGGAGAGCCCCTCGTCCTCCATGGCGAGCAGCATCTTGTCGATCGCCTCGGGGCTCGACTCGTCGGTCATGTGCCCCACGTCGGTGATGTTCATGACCTGGGTGACGGCGAGCCCCTCGAACTCGAGGGCGCGGCGGATCAGGTCGGCGAGCATGAAGGTCCGCAGGTTCCCGAGGTGGGCGTAGCGGTAGACCGTCGGACCGCACGAGTACATCGTGACGTGCCCCGCCTCGAAGGGGACGACGTCTTCGACGGCGCGTGTCAGGGAGTTGTAAAGCCGCATCAGGCGGTCAGGATACCGCGGGGCCTTCGCCCGGCCCGATCGCCGCGGTGCTCCCGCTCACGAGCTCGGACGGGAACGGTGGCAGCGGCACCGGGATCGCCCCCTCCACCTCGGCGTGGGCGCGATGTGCAGCCAGCACGCTCGCGTGGTAGTCCTCCAGCCGTTCCCGGAACGCCGCGTCGTGGTACGGCCTGCCGTCGAGGAGCGAGCCTGCGTGGCCCTCGATGATCGCCGCCACGTCGTCGCCCGTGATCGTCTTGTGGGTTTCCAGAGCGTGCGCCACCGCCAGGACGTCCGCACGGTGCTCCTCGAGGATCGCCTGGGTTTGCTCGTAGAGCGCACGGAGCTTCGCCTCCACCCGCTGGCCGAACGCGCTGTCGAGCATCGAGCGGTCCGTTCCGTCCTCGACCGGCTGCGCACCCTTGATCGCGCCAAGGTTCACGGTGTAGGACCCGATCGTCTGCCCCATCGCCCAGAACCCCTCCATCATGGCGGCGATCGACGTGGCCCCGCGCATGTCCCCGCCGACCCCCGCGGAGTTGTCCCCGTCGAAGAAGAGGCGTTCACCCGCCAGCGAGGCGAGGAACGTCATCACGTCGATGTCGCGCTCGGAACGCCACTGGACGAACTGGTCCTCGGGCGGGATCGACGAGACGAACCCTCCGACGTCCCCGCGGCGTTCGATCGTCGCGATGTCGATCGTCATGTGCCGGCGGAGCCGGTACGCCACGACCGCGTGCGACGCCTCGTGGATCGCGACCGAGTGGCGCTCGCGCTCGATGTACTCGTGGTCGTCGGGCAGGCCGTGCTCCTTCAGCTGCTTGGCCTGGATGATGTCGGCCCACGAGATCGACTCACGCTCGTCGCGGATCGCGATCACGAGGGCCTCGTTCACCGTGTCCTTGATCGAGGCGCCGGTCGCGTACGGCGTGATCGTCGCGAGCTTGTGGATCTGCTCGTCGCTCAGCTCGTGCCGGACCCTCGCGAGGTAATACCGGAAGGTCGCGACGCGGCCCTCGACCTGGGGATAGCCCACCTTGTACAGGCGGTCGATCCGGCCGGGGCGGAGCATCGCCTCGTCGAGCGACTGTGGCATGTTCGTCGCGAAGATGTGCAGGATCCGGTACTTCGGCGGGGGTTTCGGCTTGAGCCCGAGAAGCCGGCGGATCACGCGGTTCATGAACCCGCGGGGCTTGGTGAGGCCCGACATCTCGGCGAGCATCGCCTGGAGGGTGCCCATCCCGCCGCCGCCCATGCCCATGCCGCCCATCACGACGGCCTCGCGCGTTCCCGGCGCCGAGTACATCGACGGGCCGTGGACGAGCGAGCTGCGCGCCGCCTCGGAGACGTAGGCGACCCCGTGACAGCCCGCGGCGGCCACCCACGCCGGCTCGATGCTCCAGCCTCCGCCGGGCTGGGAGATCGCGCCGCGGTTGCCCAGGGAATCGGCTTCGTCGAAGAAGACGATCACCCCGCCGTACCGCAAGGAGAGCTTGCGGAGCTTGCGGTAGAGGCCCTTCACCTTCAAGATCCCGACGCCGAAGAACATGGCGTTGAAGGCCCCGGGCTCGACGAAGACGAACGGCTTCGCGGTCTCGCCCGCCACGGCCTGCGCCATCAGGGTCTTGCCGGTGCCCGGAGGCCCCCACAGCAGGATGCCGCCCGGCACGTATCCCCCGCGGGCCTCGATCGACTCCGGGTCTTCCATGAAGATCAGGCTCTCCTTGACGCGGGACAGGACCGCGTCCTGCCCCTTCACGTCGCTGAAGCGCGTATCGATGTCGTCGGGCATGTAGGTCTCGACGCCGCCCTTGGACATGAACCAGAAGATCGCGACGAACTGCAGCACGCCCAGGGAGATCACGAA
This sequence comes from Actinomycetes bacterium, assembly GCA_031364965.1. Classification (GTDB taxonomy): domain Bacteria; phylum Actinomycetota; class UBA4738; order UBA4738; family HRBIN12; genus JAOUEA01. Next base: position 14,430 of record JANLXF010000259.1, read on the forward strand.
GACGAACTGCAGGATCTGCGGGAGCGACCGGACGAGCAGGAGCGGGGCGAGGAACAACCCTTCGACCGGCGTGAACTTCGACCCGTCGGCGTGCACGTAGAACGACGCGATGACCGTGCCGACGATCCACAGGAACGCCAGGACCTTCAGCAGGCGCCCCAGTCGGAACCGCGTCCACGGGTCGAGCGTGTCGGTGGCGCGGTCGCGGGTCCAGAAGGCGGTCCACCGCGCGAAGTAACGAGGGCTTCCCTCGAGGAGCAGGTAGTTCACCTGCCGAAGCGCCTCGACCCCGATCAACACCAGCAACCACCAGCGGCTCTGCGCCTGCGAGCGGATCGTTTCCGAAAAGCCCGTGCCGTTGATCGACATGCTGCCCCAGGTGAGGAGCAGGAACGACCCCGCGAGGAAGGACAGGATGCGGACACGGTCCCACAACAGCATCGGCGCGCGCGTGCGCCGTTCGGATTCTTTCGGCCGGCTCGAGAACACGGGCGCCCGGGCGGGGCGCGCGCCCGGTCCTCGGGCGGGCTCGGGGGCGTTGCCTCGATCGCTCATCGACGTCTCCCAGCGTGCAGGGGGCTCAGATGCAAGGCGACATCATCCCGCATCACGCGGGAGATGTGCTCAGGTGGGCAGGGGCCTTCCTTCGAAGGGGATCGAGAGCACGATCGTCGTGCTCGTCGCGACCCCGGCCTTCTCCCGCAGGCGCCGGATCAGCTCCTCGAGCTCGACCGTCGTCCGCGTGCGGACCTTGAGCACGTAGCTCGCTTCCCCCGCCACGCTGTAACAGTCCTCGACCTCGGGGAAGCCCGTGACACGCTCGGGCAGATCGTCGGGCTGAGAGGGATCGAAGGGCCGCACCTGGATCAGGGCGGTCACGACCAGACCGAGCGCGGCCGGATCCACCGCCGCGCGGTAGCCGCGGATCACTCCATGCTCCTCGAGCTTGCGCACACGATCGTGCACCGCCGAGGCCGAGAGTCCGACCCGCGCCCCGACGTCGGCGTACGTCGCCCGGGCATCGACCTGGAGGGCGGCGATGATGTCGCGATCGCGGGCGTCCAACACGCGCCCATCATAGGATGCGCGCTGCGGGCTGAGCGTCTCGGGGGATGCCCGCGGGTGACCGATCTTGCGATGGCCGGCCGATTGCCGGCACCGCGCCGCCGAGGTAGAACGTGGCTCCGAGCGCGGACGACCTCCTCCAGACCGCCCGACCGTGGAGGAGTTCGCACATGGCAGACCGCAGTGCTCCCTGGACCCGCCGTCCCCGGTCAGCCCCCGTCGCGCGCATCGATCCCCTCCGCACCCCGGGCGGGAAGGTTCGATGGATCACGTCCCTGTCACCCGAGGCGAGCGAGGCGTACGCGGCGGCGGTCTCGGCGGTCGTCCCCGCGGTCGAGCGCGGGCTGGGGCCAGGGGTCGTGGCCGACCGCGCGTGTCCGGGACACGACGGCGGCCCTGAGCTTCGGCTCGTCCCGTGGGAGCGCGCGCGGCGGCGATGGCGGATGGAGGCCCGAAGCGGGCTCGCGGGGGAGGTGCGCGCGATCGTCATCGCCGACGTCCGCGAGTGCTTCGCCTCGATCACCCCTGCCTCGGTCTCGAGGGCGCTGTGCGAGGCGGGCGCGACCGAGGCGGCGATCGAGGCGGTGGTGTCATGCCTGCGGGCGTTCGAGGACGAGGGCGTCGAAGGGCTGCCTGTAGGCCCCCCGCCATCGGCAGTCCTGGCGAACGCCACGCTCACGCGACTCGACGATGCCCTGCGCCGAGAGCGCCGGCCCTACCTGCGCTGGGTCGACGACATCGTCGCTTTCGCGCCCTCGCTACCAGCCGCGCGGCGTTCGCTGGAGCAGCTCCGACGAGCGGGTGCAGCGGTGGGGCTCGAGCTGCACGGATCCAAGACGCGGATCCTCGATCACCGGGACGACGCGATCGCGGCGCTCAAGCTCGCAACCTCTCCCGGGGCGAGCGACAGGCGTGGCATGATGCCGCCGGAGTGAGGACCCTCTATCGTGCCGCCCGCGTGCACACGCTCTCCCACCCCGCCGTCGGGGAATGGGTCGTGGTCGACGGCCGCCACGTCCAGCGCGTCGGCACCGGGGATCCGCCCGACGCCGACCGGATCGTGGACCTGCCCGGCGCAACCGTCGTGCCCGGGTTCGTCGACGCCCACGTGCACCTGACGAGCACCGGGCTCTCGGCGGACGACGCGGCGGCGTCGGCGGTGCGTTCGCGCGCCGAGCTCCTGCAGCTGGCCGCCGTCCGAGCGGGGGAGGGCAGCGGCCTCGTCCTCCTCCAGGGCTTCGACGAAAGCCGCTGGGACGCACCAGATCTCCCGACTCTCGCAGAGCTCGACGCGATCACGGAGCGACCAATGGTGATCCGCCGGACCGATTTCCACCTCGCCCTGGCGAACTCGGCGGCGCTCCGGGCAGCCGATATCTGGGACGAGCCCGGCACCGTGCGAGGCGCCTCCGGCTCCCCCGACGGCCGGGTCACGCAGGAGGCGATGCAGCGGCTTGCCCGGTGGACGCGTGCCGGTCTGAGCGACCACGAGATCCAGGAGCTGCAGCTGAAGGCCGCCTCGCTCGCGGCTGCCAAGGGCGTGACCTCGGTGCACGAGATGTCGATGCCGTCGGAGGCGGGGGAGCGCGACCTGCTCGTGCTCCTCGCACATCGCGCGCGTCTTCCCGTCGACGCCCTTCCGGTCGTCGCCACCACCGATATCCCTCGCGTGATCGAGCTCGGTCTGGGCGCGATCGGGGGCGACCTTCCCGTCGATGGCTCGATCGGCGCGCGCACGGCGGCGCTCCTCGCGCCCTACGCCGACGGCGAGGGCCACGGCACCGCGTACTTCTCCGACGACGAGCTCGCGAGCTTCTTCCACGGCGGACACGCGGCGGGACTCCAGGTCGGCGTGCATGCGATCGGGGACCGGGCGATCGACCAGGTCCTGACCGCGTGGGAACGGGTCTACCACGCGCTCGATTCCCGTCAGCGCCGGCACTTCCGTGCGCGCCGGCACCGGATCGAGCACTTCGAGATGGCATCCGACGCCGCGGTCGAACGCGCCGCGATGCTAGGGCTCGCCGCCTCCGTGCAGCCGGTGTTCGACCTGTGGTGGGGAGGCCCCGGCGGGCTGTACGAGGTCGGCGTGGGAGCTGACCGCGCCGCGGGCATGAATCCGATCCGGACGATGATCGAGCGTGGGATCGAAGTGGGAGCCGGGTCCGACGCCCCGATCACCCCCTTGGATCCCCTCCTCGCGGTGGCGGCGCTCGGCACGCATCACGATCCGCGCCAACGGCTGACCCGCGCCGAGGCGATCCGGCTCCACACCATCGGGAGCGCCCGCCTGGCGCACCAGGAGACGAAGAAGGGGGCGCTCGAGCCCGGTATGCACGCCGACCTGGTCGCCTTCGACGACGACCCGTTCGACGCGCCGGACGTGACGGCCATGACGCCGATCCTCACCGTGTCGCTCGGCCGGGAGGTCTACGCCGCCTGAAGGCGGTTCCTGTCGCTCTCGTTGCGGCGGGTCCCTTGACCGGCGTCAGCGGGCGGCGATACGGTCGTGCCGCGCCCCCGCTCCGGTGGAGGCGCACCGAGGACCCAAGAGGCGGAGTAGAGAACGTGACGCCCCGGCGTCGCGGCCCCAAACGTCCCTTGGGTCCTCATCCTTGTCGTCATCCTTGTCGTCGTCGGCCCGGATCGGCCGCCTCGCCCCGATGTGGCTCCCGCCGCCGCGGGAATGCGATCGCGCGTATAGGTGTTCTGTGGGTCGCCACCGTTGCATCGTGGCGGCGTCGCAGTACAATCCGCGCGCGACGGAGGGGCCCCACCGCTCCGTCCACGGGAGGGAATGGGATGAAGGACACCACCGACGACACCGACGACCCGATCGACGACGACGAGGTCGACCTCGACGACGTCGAGCCCAGCGAGGCCGACCTCGCGGATGCCGTCGTACCACCGGGACCGGTGACCGCCGCCGGCGCCGCGGAGGTCGAATCGATCCAGGAGCTGCTGGTCAAGCAGGAGGCCCGGGAAGAAGAGGCCGAGGAAGACGATGAGGTCGTCATCCCGCTCACCCGTGAGGAACAACTGGCCGAGTCGGCCGAGACACGCGTCGTGCCGATCCAGGAGACCGAGTTCACCTGCACGCGGTGTTTCCTCGTGAAGCATCGGAGTCAGCTGGCGGACAAGAAGAAGATGCGGTGCCGGGACTGCGCCTGAAGGCGCCTGAAGGTCTTCCGCTCGCGTCGCTCGTTTCCCTCGCGGCCGGACTCGCCCTGTCGCTCGCGTTCCCGCCCGCGAAGCTGTGGCCGGTCGCCTTCATCGCGATCGCTCCGCTGATCTGGCTGCTCGATCGATCGGGGCCGGCGAGGGGGGCGCTTCTCGGGCTGGCGTTCGGGATCGGGTGCTACGGAGCCACGATCTACTGGATCTGGCGCTTCGGCGAGCTCGCGTGGGTCGCGCTCTCGATCGTGATGGCGATCTCGCTCGCCCTGTTCGGCGCGGCCTACGCCTCGGTCCGCCGGCCCGGCCGGCCCGTCCTCTCGGCCCTGGCCGCGGCGTCGCTGTGGACGTTGATCGACTGGATCAGGGGGATGTGGCCGCTCGGGGGCTTCACGTGGGGGAGCGTGGGCATCAGCCAGGTCGACAACCGGGTCACCGTGAGGCTGGCCACGATCGCCGGCGTCTGGGGCGTGACGTTTGTGGTGGTGGCCGTGAACGGGCTGATCGTGGCCGCGCTCCGAGCGCGCGGCCCCCGCGTTCGCCTCGTCCCGCTCGGTCTCGCGGCCGCGATGGTGCTCGGACCCGGCGTCCTCGCGTTCGGGGGCGCCGCCGGGGCAGCCTCCGCCACCGTCGACATCGCCACGGTCCAGGTCGACGTGCGGCAGGCCGCGCGGGCCTCCGCGGCAGGGGAGGACCTGCGTGTGGCGGAGCTGAACATCGCGGCCCACGGCCAGCTCGCGACGGGGGCGCGCCCCGATCTGATCGTGTGGGGGGAAGGCGCGCTGGACCCTGCGGCCGCCGCCGATCCCGCGGTGATGGATCGCGTGCGTAGCGCGATCGCGTCGGTGGGGGTGCCCACCCTGGTGGGCGCCGTGACCGAGGACGCCGATGGAGGTCAGCGAACCGTCGTCGTGCTCTTCGACGGTGCCGGCAACCCGATCGGCCGCTACGACAAGGTCCACCTCGTGCCCTTCGGGGAGTACGTCCCCTTCCGACGTCACCTCTCGTGGATCGATGCGATCGACCAGGTTCCCGTCGATCGCATACCGGGGGAGCGGATCCACACGCTCGCGGCCGACGGGGTCCCTGCGTTCGGCACGCCGATCTGCTTCGAGAACAGCTTCCCCTCGCTCCCACGCGCGTTCGTGCGCGACGGGGCGAGTTTCCTGATCGTTACGGTGAACAACGCCTCCTACGGATTCACCGCGGCATCCGAGCAGCATCAACAGATGAGCCAGATGCGCGCGATCGAAACGGGCCGGTGGGTGGTGAACGCCGCGGTCTCGGGGATCAGCGCCTTCATCGACCCTTCGGGCCGGGTGGTGGCGTCGGCCGGTCTCTTCGAACCCGCTATCCTGCGGCACACCATCGTGTCCACCGACGATCGAACGGGGTACGTCCGACTGGGGGACTGGCTCCCCTGGCTCTGTCTCGTCGTCGTCGCGTTCCTCTTCGCGCTGCCGAGGCGCCGGCGGCGGGCGCGTGAGGCACCCGGTACCCTGGGGCCCGGCTTCCGGACCCTGGTGATCTTGCCCACCTACGACGAGGCCGCGACGATCGGCCGCGTCCTCGAAGGCGTGTTGGCGGCGCCGCAGGGCGTCGACATCGTGGTGGTCGACGATTCCTCGCCCGACGGGACCGAGGAGATCGTGCGGGCTCGCGCCGCGAGCGAGCCGCGCGTCAGGCTGATCCAGCGCCCGGCCAAGTCCGGGCTGGCGAGCGCCTATCTGGAGGGCTTCCGCGTCGGTCTGGACGAGGAGTACGACCTCGTGGTCGAGATGGACTCCGACCTGTCGCACGATCCGGCCGAGCTGCCGGCCCTTCTCGACGCTGCCGCCGCGGGCCACGACCTGGCTGTGGGGAGCCGCTACGTGCCGGGAGGCGCGGTGACCAACTGGAGCCCCGGGCGCGTGGCCCTCTCGCGCGCCGGGAATCGCTACGCGCGATTCATGCTGGGATTGCCGATCAACGACGCCACGAGCGGCTACCGGGTGTACCGCCGGGACCTCCTGACCGAACTGGTCCGTTCACCGATCCACTCGGAGGGCTACGGCTTCCAGATCGAGCTCGTGATGCGTGCGTGGAACCTCGGGTTCGACCTCGGTGAGACCCCGATCACGTTCCGCGAACGAGCGCACGGGCACTCGAAGATCTCTCGCGGCATCGTGGTCGAGGCACTCTGGCTGGTGACGGTGTGGGGCCTGAAGGCCCGCCTGCGCGGATCGGGTCGCTGAGGACGCGCTAACCCCGATAATGCACATTATGTCACCTTGGCACGCAACGAGGGAAATGAATCGCCTCCCCCCCGCGGTCCCAGAGTGTGACCCCTACCAGCGCAACCTGAGGTGCCGGGCGGCCTTCGCTTCGTCGAGACGTCGCACGGGCGTCGTGACCGGTGCGTCGTGCAGCAGGTCGGGGGCGCTCGCGGCCTCGGCGACCGCCTGAGCCAGGGCCGCTCCGAACGCCTCCAGGGTCTCCTTGGTCTCGGTTTCGGTCGGCTCCATCATCATCGCCTCGTCGACGACCAGCGGGAAGTAGACCGTGGAGGGATGGAACCCAAGATCGATCAGTCGCTTCGCGAGATCCATCGCGCGGATCCCGGTGGCTTTCTCGAGCGGCGTCGCGGTCGCGACGAACTCGTGCATCGGGCGGCCCTCCGGGAACGCCAGCGGCGTCTGGGCGGGCAGCAGGGTCGCGAGGTAGTTCGCGTTCAGCACCGCCCGCTCCGCGACCTCCTCGAGGCCGTCGGCCCCGTGAAGGAACACGTAGAGGTACGCGCGGACGAGGACCCCGACGTTGCCGTGGAAGCCGTGCACCCGGCCGATCGTCGCGGGGGCCTCGCTGTCGAGCCGGTAGGCGCCCGTCGCGTCGTCACGCTCGACCCGCGGCACCGGGAGGAACGGGATCAGGCGCTCGGCTACCCCGACCGGCCCGGCGCCGGGCCCTCCCCCACCGTGCGGCGTCGCGAACGTCTTGTGGGTGTTGATGTGCACGATGTCGAAGCCCATGTCGCCGGGCCGGCACTTTCCGAGGATCGCGTTCAGGTTCGCCCCGTCGTAGTAGACGAGGCCACCCACCTCGTGCACGACGCTCGTAATCTCCTCGATCCGCTCCTCGAACAGACCGAGGGTGTTGGGGTTCGTGAGCATGAGGCCGGCGACCTCGTCGTCCACGAGGGATCGAAGCGCCTCGACGTCGACCTGGCCGCGCGCGTCCGCCGGTACGCTGACCGCCTGGTACCCGCCGAGCCTTACGCTCGCGGGATTCGTGCCGTGGGCCGCGTCGGGGATCAGGACCTTCGTGCGCTGACGTCCCTGGGCCTCGTGGTAGGCGCGCATGATCAGGAGCCCCGTGAGCTCGCCGGCGGCGCCGGCCGGCGGCTGCAGGGTCGCCCTCGCCATGCCGGTGATCTCGCACAGCGCCCGCTCGAGACGCCACAGCAGCTCGAGGAGCCCTTGAGTCGTGGCATCGGGCTGCAGCGGATGGACGCGGGCGAACCCGGGCCAGGCCGCCGCCGCCTCCGCGGACTTCGGGTTGTACTTCATGCTGCACGACCCGAGGGGATAGAACCCCGTGTCCACCCCGTAGTTCGTCTGCGACAGCCGGGTGTAATGGCGAACGAGATCACCCTCCGCCACCTCGGGGAGCCCGGGCGGCGTCGTCCGGGCGAAGCCCTCTGCGATCGCGACCGGCTCGACGTCGAGCGCGGCGAAACTGAAGGCGCGACGCCCAGGCCTCGAGCGTCCGCCCAGGGTCCCCTCCCCCGGCGGGCCCTGACGGCGGACCGGCGCACCGATGTCCATCAGGCGATCGCCTCCGCCACGGCGCTCACCAGGGCGTCGATCTCCCCTCGATCGCGCCGCTCGGTCACGGCCACCAAGAGCCCGTGCCCGTCACCACCGGCGACCGGCACGCCGGCGAGGATGCCACGCTCGATCGCCGCGTCGCGCACGTCCGCGGCGGGGCGGGGCGTGCGGATCGCGAACTCCTTGAAGAACGGCGCGTCGGGCACGAGCGGGTCCACGCCGGGAAGCGCGATGAGCTGCTCGAACGCGTAGCGGGCCTTCGCGGCGCACTGGCGTCCGAGCTCGGCCAGGCCCTCCGGGCCGAGCCACGCGAGATAGATCGTGGCGGCAAGCGCCATCAGTGTCTGATTCGTGCAGATGTTCGAGGTGGCCTTCTCCCGGCGGATGTGCTGCTCGCGCGCCTGCAGCGTGAGGACGTACCCCGTTCGTCCATCCACGTCGGTGGTCTCCCCCACGATGCGCCCGGGCATCCGACGGACGTCGGCCATGCGCGCCGCGATCAGCCCGAGGTACGGGCCGCCGTAGTTGAGGTGGTTGCCCAGGGACTGCCCCTCGGCCACCGCGATATCGACGCCGAGCTCGCCCGGTGGCGCCAGCACGCCGAGCGACAGCGGATCGAAGATCTGGATCGCGCGCGCCCCTCCCCCGTGTGCGGCCTCGACGAACGCAGGCACGTCCTCCAGCACGCCGAAATAGTTCGGGTGTTGCACGACCACGGCGGCGACATCGTCTCCGACATCGGGCGCACCCCCCCGGTGACCGGGAGCATCGAACACTTCTGGCGCGTAGCCCGCCCCCCTGCCGTAGGTCGCGAGCGTGTCGACGAACCTCGGATCGACCGCGCCGCTCACGAGGACCCGGGTACGCGCGCCGCCCCTCGACATGTTGACGGCCTCGACGAGGGAGGTCGCCCCGTCGTAGAGCGAGGCGTTCGACACCTCCATCGCCGTGAGCTCGCAGACCATGGACTGGAACTCGAAGAGCGCCTGGAGGGCGCCCTGCGAGAGCTCGGGCTGATACGGCGTATAGGAGGTGTAGAACTCCGAGCGACCCGCGAGCGCCCACACCACGCTCGGCACGTAGTGGTCGTAGGCGCCGGCACCGGCGAAACAGACCAGCTCCTCGGCGTGCCGGTTCCGCGCTGCGAGCCTGCGCAGGTCGGCCATGATCTCCATCTCGGACACGCCCGTCTCGAGCGCCAGGTCGCGGTCGAGCCGAACCGCCTCGGGGATCTGGTCGAACAACTCCTCGAGGGACCCGACCCCGATCTGCGCGAGCATCTCGCGTACGTCGTCGGCGGTGTGCGGTGCGAACCTCACGACCGGAAGTGTACGGAGGCCGCGGCGCTACGGCCGGTGGTCAACCCGATGCATCTTCCAGG
>JANLXF010000264.1:0-1586 GCA_031364965.1 Actinomycetes bacterium
GCCGTTGATGGGCAAGAGCCGTGCGGACGTGCTGCAGCAACTCCCGGCAGCTTCGATCGAGAAGATCGAGGTGATCACGAACTCCTCGGCGCGGTTCACGCCCGAAGGCACATCGGGGATCATCAACATCATCACCAAGAAGGGCGCGGGATCCGGGATCCACGGCGACGTGACGGGACACGTGGGAAGGGCCGAGCGGCACAACGAGAGCCTCTCGTTCGGATACAACCCCGGCAAGCTCGAGCTGTTCGGGAACTACAGCTACCGCCATGACCTGAGAACACGGCAGGGCACGGACGAGCGGACGCTCTCCACCTCGGGGGCGATCCAGGGCTATCGCGAGGACAATCAGGTCCTGATCCGCCCCCACGTGCACGCGGGCACGCTGGGACTGAGCTACCACCCGGACCCGAAGAACACGCTGGAACTCTCGGGGGAGTACTTCCGTCGGAGACCCTCGCGCGACGGGACGTCGCTGATCCTCACGCGCGACGGCAACGGCACGATCCTCACGGATCACGACCGGCACCAGTCGGGGTTCGAACTGGAGAGCGAGACTGGCGTCACCGCTGCGTTCGAGCACGCCTTCCCGAAGGAAGACCACACTCTGCGGGTCGAGGCCAACGTTTCCAACTCGCCGCAGTCGGAAACGGCCCACTTCGTCGAGCAATGGCGCACCCCCGCCCAGCCCGACCCCGCGAGCGACATCGTGTTCGCCCAGATCGAGCGCGTGGGGCACCTGTCGGTCGATTACTCCCGCCCAATGGACGAGAAGTCGAAACTCGAAGTGGGCTACGCGCTCGAAGATCAGCGTCAGGACATCCGCTCTGACGCGGACTCTCTCGACGTCCTGCAGGGGAGCTTTGTGCCCAATGCCGCCAAGACCTATCGGTTCCGCCTGGACCAGGTGATCGACGCCGTCTACTGCACCTACGAGCGCGCGCTCGGCAAGTTCAGCGTGCTCGGCGGCCTGAGGGCGGAATACGCGAAGGTGTCCTCCGACCTCGTCACCGGCGCGTTACCGTTCTCCGACTCGTACACCGGGCTCTACCCGACGCTGCACACGTCCTACCAGGCGACGGCGCACGGCGAGGTCCAGCTCAACTACAGCCGCCGCATCCGGCGACCGGAGAGCGACGACCTCAATCCCTTCCCCGAGTTCACAGACCCGTACAACATCGATTCGGGGAACCCACGGCTCAAGCCCGAGTCGATCCACTCCTACGAACTGGGCTATCGCCTGACGGGCGACCACTACTCGTTCGCACCCACGTTGTATTTCCGCGACAGGCGCAACGGGTTCACGCGGGTGACGCAGGCGCTGAACGACTCCACGTTCCTACGCACCATGGCGAATCTCGCGAGCGATCGATCGGCGGGGCTCGAGCCGGTGCTGACGCTTTCCGTTGGCCGGACCCTGCAAACGAACCTGAACGGGAACGTTTTCTGGGACCAGATCGACGCCTCGAACATCGGCTTCGCGGGCAAGAAGTCCGTGGTCTCCTGGAGCGCGACGTTCAACGTGACCGTGACACCAAGGCCAGCGACTATGTTCGAACTCAGCTCCAACTACCGGTCGGCGAGGC
>JANLXF010000279.1:0-31788 GCA_031364965.1 Actinomycetes bacterium
TCGTGGCCACGCAGGACGAACGTGCGAAGCGGCTCGAGCGCAACATCCACGACGGCGCCCAGCAGCAGCTCGTGGCCCTGGCTGTGCGGCTCCGTCTCGCCGAGCAGATGTTCGACCGCGATCCTGCGCGGGTCAAGCAGATGCTCGCCGACCTTCAGACCGACGCGAACGACGCACTCGAGAACCTCCGGGATCTCGCCCGGGGGGTCTATCCGCCGCTGCTGGCGGACCGGGGGCTGACGGCCGCGCTCGAGGCGCAGGCGCGGAAGGCCCCGATGCCGGTGCGCATCGACGCCGACGGCACCGGCCGGTACCCGGCGGAAACCGAGGCCACCGTGTACTTCTGCACGCTCGAGGCACTCCAGAACGTCGCGAAGTACGCGGAGGCGGAACAGGTCACCGTGTCCCTGGCTCCGAGAGACGGAGCACTTACGTTCACGATCGCCGACGACGGCCGCGGGTTCGATCCGCGCTCGGCGCCGCTCGGGAGCGGGCTCCAAGGGATGCGCGACCGCGTCGAGGCGCTCGGAGGGTCCCTGGTGATCGTGAGCGCGCCCGGGAGCGGGACCACGGTGACCGGCCGGGTGCCGGTCCAAAGAGCGGGTGGGACCGCCGATGTTGCCGTTGCACGGTCGATGCCGATACCGTCCGACGCAGAGGCGCCGGCCGGAGAGGACGACCCCTGAGACGGATCGCGATGGGAGTGCTGGCATCGGTGCTGATCCTTGCCGCCTGCCCGAACGCGTTCGCCGCCGCCTGGGTTCGCAAGGCGGTCGTCGACGGCGACTACGGCGGTGCCTATCACCGAACCGAGTGCACCTACTCGCGCTGCAGTGACCGAACGGCTGACTACCGGATCCGCTGGCAGTTCACACCCGTCGCGCGCGGGATCCGCCTGACCGCGGTCGCGCAGGACTACCGGATGTTCCTGCGCTGGGTGCCGGGCGACGGGTACTACGTCGGCCGGAACCTGGCCGAGCCTGGTCGTGCCCGGCGCATCACGATCCACGTGTCCCGGCAGACCAGGATCGCCGGCGTGTGGACCGCGCGGGAACTCGCCGGCACGCTGCGCACGTGGTTGCTCGATTCACCGCGCGACCACGACGAGGGAACGGTGACGCTCACCCGCACCTAGCTGCCGGTCCCGCGATCGAGCGAGATCCCGCCGGCGGTCAGGCCTTCGTGGCCTCCCACGCGCTCTCGAGCCGGTCCGGACCGAAGACCGCCTTGGGGATGTAGGCCGCGGCGCCGCATTCGGCGGCACGGGGCGCGTACTCCTCTTCCTCGTAGGTGGAGAGCAGGAGCACGACGACGGGACTCCCTGCGCCAGCCAGGATCTGCCGCGTCGCGTCGAGCCCATTGATACCGGGCAGATTCACGTCCATCAGCACGAGGTCGGGCTGCAGCTCGGCAGCCATCGTCACGGAGTCCTCGCCGGTCTCAGCCTCGCCCACGACCTCGAAGCCATCGGTGACGTCCACCACCATGCGGGCGGCCATCCGGAACGGCTCCTGATCGTCGACGATGAGTACACGTACGGGCATCGGTGCATCTTCCTCCACTGTCAGCGTGACATCGAGCGCATCGCGCGACAGTGATGCCAGCACCACTTTCGGATGGGTCAGGCCTCCCCTTCGCGTCTGACCGCAGGGAGGGTTCCGGTCACCCGGGTGCCCCGCCCCGGCTCGGAAGCCACCTTCAGACTCCCGCCCAGCGCGCCGAGCCGGTCGAGCATGTTGGTGAAGCCCGCACCCATCGCACCCGCGGCCGGATCGAAGCCGGCGCCGTCGTCGGTGACCGTGAACGTCAGGCGACCTTCGTCCTCCTTGACGTCGACCGCGACCGAGACGTCCTCACCCGCGTACTTGCCGGCGTTCTGCAGGGCCTCAAGGACGCAGAAGTACACGGTGGCCTCGGCCTCGGGGGCGTAGCGACCGAGCTCGTCCGCGTGCACCGTGACGGGCATGACCGCCCGGCGAGCCGCGGAGTCCAGAGCGCCCGGCAGCCCCTTGTCGGCCAGGAGGGGCGGGTAGATCCCGTGCGCGAGGTCCCGGAGCTCCTGCAGCGTGTCCTGCACCTGGTTCCCGAGTCCGTCGAGCGCCTGCGCGGCCTTCGTAGGATCGCGCTCCAGCAGCGTCTGCGCGAGCTTGACCTGGACGGCGAGCGCGACCAGGTGCTGCTGCGCGCCGTCATGCAGGTTCCGCTCGATCGTGCGGCGCGCCTGGTCGGAAGCGGCCACGATGCGACCGCGCGACGCCTGCAGCTCGGCGGCCTGTCGGCGCACCTCATCGAGCGATGCCTGCAACGCCGAGTCCAGCTTGGCGTTGTGGACCATGACGCCCACCTGCCGCGCCAGCTCGACGAGGACTCGCTCCTCCTCAGTCGTAAAGGGCCGGTCTTCGACCGGACGTTCGATCACGACCACCCCCTGGAGTTCGCCTGCGTTGGCCATCGGTGCCAGCCGGATGTACGAGTCGCGATCCTCGAGCATCTGAGGCATCCACACCTGGAGCCAACCGTGGCCGCTCAGCCCGGCCTGCACGACGGTCACCGGGTGCATCCCCCCCAGCGCCACGGGTTGCCGATCGATATCCGGGTCCCCGATCCAAGGACGGAGCTCGCCGTCGGTCAGCAGCCAGATCTCGGCGCCCCGGAGCCGCATCGTCGTCCGGAGACCCTCGGCGGCCTGTAACGCCAGTTCCTCGAGGGGCACCGAGCGCGACATGCGCGACGAGAAGGATCTGGCGAGATCGGCCGGGGCTCCGCGGTCGCCACCTGTGACCCGCCGGATCGCGGCGCCGGTGCGACGGCCGAACACGGCGACGAGACCCGCCGCGATCGCGATCGCCGCGATCGACGCAGCCAGCATCCCCCGCTCGTCGCTGCTGGGTATCCGGCCGAGGAGCAAGAACAGGACGACGAGCGAGAGGAGCACCGCGGTCGCGATCGCGAGCGCCCACAGGACCACGCGGATCGCCGTTCGGAGCCATCGCCGACGCATGGGCTATTCCGCCTTCAGCACGGCCGCCGGCCGGGTTCGGCGCGCCACGAGCCCGGGACCGACCGCGACCACCAGGGACACGATCAGCGCCACGGGGATCACGATCAGGGAGAGCGGCGAGATCACCGCCTCAGGGACCACGCCCAGGCGGTACGCGAACGCCGACCACGCCAGTCGACCCGCCAAGATCCCGAGCGGGATACCGATCAGGAGCGCGATGCCCGCCAGGATCAGCGCCTGCCAGGCAACGGTGGCCATGATCTGGCCGCGGCGGAACCCGAGCGTCTGCAGGATCGCGAGGTCGCGGCGACGGCGGCGGACCGACGTCAGGAGCAGGTGCACCAGTGTTGCGAACGCGGCGAACGCGAACAGGATCGAGAGCTTAAGCGGCAGAGAGCCCGCTCGCAGGGTCGCCTTGATCGTGGTGCCCGTGGGGAGGTCGTCCTTGGTTCCGATCGTGGGGGCGAGATCCTTGGGGACCCCTGCCTTCAGCCGCGCGAGCACCGCGACGGGGTCCGAGCCCTCGGCGAAGGTGCCGACCGCGAGGTTCAACGTGACGTCGGGGTAGAACACCCTGAGCCCGTCCATCGTCATCGCCGCGCCGCGCCCGAGTCCCGGGCCGAAGCCGAAGTCGGGGAACACCGGGATCCCGACGATCGTGAGCTCCCTCGTGGTCGCCGCCCCTGTGACGCGCACCGTGTCGCCCACGCGCAGCCCGAGCATCGACAGACTCTCTCGGCCCATCGCGATCTCATCCGGCGCCTGCGGCCAACGCCCCTCGAGCATCGTGGTGCCTAGAGGATCGCCCTTGAGCGTCTCGAACGCCCAGACGGCTTCCTCCGAGGCGCCGCCCGGGCCTTCCAGCACGAGCGACTGCTGGAAGTTCCCGGCGTCCACGTCCCGGACGCCGGGATCCGCCACGAACACCGGCACGACCTCTTCCTGGAACGCGGCCCCCACGAACGGGTGTCCGGCTGCGAAGTCGAAGTTGCTCCCCGATAGCGCCCCGTCCTCGCCGAAGTGCTGCATGCTCGCGGAGAAGCCGAACGAGGCAACCATGGCCGCGATCGCTACGCTGAGGCCCACCAGCGTGCTGCGCACCGGCGTGGCGGAGCGACCGTGGCCGGGCTCCAACGCGAGGCGCGCACCCGCGCCGGCGGACGGCGGCAGCGGCAGACGCCCGATGAACGAGGCCAGCGGCGACCGCCGTTCGGCACCTCGGTACTCGACGGCCCCGTCCACGCCGCTGCGCGCCGATGCGAGCCATCGTGCCGGGATCGCGACGCTCAGCACCGTCGTCACGACGATCACCACGACGCCGAGCAGTATCGCGACCGGATCGATCCGCAGCCCGGGGTTGGGCTCGGCGACCCGCGCGACGCCGGTCGGGAACAGCCCTGAAGCCCCGATCGCGCCGACGACCGCGATGACCGCTCCGCCGGCCGCGACCGCCATGGCGGGGAGCGCTGCCGCTCGAACGATCTCGCCTCGGGTCATCCCGAGCGCCCGAAGGACGGGCGTATCGATCGCCCCGAGCGAGGTGCGCCGCGCGAGCGACTGGCCGAGCACCATCACGCCCGCGAGCGCCGCCAGGAGCGCGAGCACCGTCATGACGAGCGCCTGCAGGTGGGCCGTCCGGGCGACGAAGAGCTGCTCCGACGACGACTCGAAGCCAGTGGCATCGGGCACCAGCTTGTTCAGACCGGCCCTGAACGTGGGCACGTCGGCGAGACCGTGCTCGAGTTGATACACGCCGACGTCGCAGGTCCACGCGTCGGGATGCGACGGGATCAGCTCAGGCGTCACCCAGAGCTCCGCACCATCGCCGGTCAGCTCTCCAGGCATGAGGACCCGACCCACCACACGGACCGGCACATCGATCATTGTGTCGCCGGGCGAGGGGAACTTGCCGGCGTCGATCAAGGCCTGTGGGGCGAGGCGCAGCACGAACTTCTCCCCGATCTCGGGGCGCCGGAGCCCGGAGTCCCCGTACCCGATCGCCACCTCGTCCGCCGCGGTCGGGAGCCGTCCCGCCAGGACCCTCGGTTGGAAGATCGACCCGTCGGCGGCGTCCTTCAGGCCGAACAGCGACACCCCGTCGTTCTCGGGCGGGATGATGAGCGGCTTGCCCTGCTGGTCCACCGCCCACGCCAAGGTGTACGTCCCCGCTGCCCACGCCGAGACCACTGACTGCCGGCCGACCGCCTCCAGGTCGACGGCGGGCCACGGCCCACCGTTGGGGCAGCTGATCACCACGGCCTCAGGTGTGTTCGACGCCGCGCTGTAGCGGGCGTAGGCCGAATCGGTGCGACGCGCGGCCGCGAACGCCGTGATCGACAGGGCCCCGATCAGCCCCACCAGGATCGTCACCAGGATCAGCGAGATCGGGCGAGCTCGGATGTCGGCCCGCGCGCGCATGCGGGCCCCGCTCACGACGGCTGGACCTCTCCGAGCCCGCCGAAGACCCCGCCCTGAACCGCACCGACGTTCGGGCCACGGCCGTCGTCGATCCTGCCGTCCCGCATCCGCACGATGCGATCGGCGGTCGCGGCCACCTCGTTGTCGTGCGTCACCATGACGATCGTCTGTCCCCCGTCGTGGAGCCGCCGGAAGAGCCCCAGGATCTCGGCCCCACCGGCGGAATCGAGGGAGCCGGTGGGCTCGTCGGCCAGCAGGAGCGTGGGCTCGTTCGCCAGGGCGCGCGCGATCGAGAGACGCTGACGCTGGCCACCGGAGAGGACGCCGGGGGTCTTCGGCGCCTTGTCGGCGATCCCGAGCAGGTCGAGCAGGTCCATCGCGCGCGAGTCGGCCTGCTTGCGACCACGACCCGCCACTACCATGGGCAGGGAGACGTTCTCCTTCACCGTCATCCCCTCCAGCAGGTTGAAGAACTGGAAGACAACTCCGATGTGGCGTCGGCGCATCACCGCGAGCTCGTCGTCGGACAGTCCTTCGATCTGCTCGCCGTCGATCGCGATCCTCCCGTCGGTGGGCGCCTCGAGACCGGCCACCAGGTTGAGCAGGGTCGACTTGCCGCAGCCCGACGGGCCCATCACGGCCACGAATTCCCCGCTCGCCACCGTCATGTCGAGGCCGCGGAGCGCCCGGACAGGCACCTGCTCGTCATCGGTCGCGTCGAAGGTCTTGCGCAGGCCCTCGACCATGAGCGCATCGGTGGTTCTGGGCTCGTCCATGGCTCGCACCGTACCTGCGGAAGGGTCGCCGCACGAGCGCGTGGACACCACACTTACCGGGGAGGTGGCACCCCCCCTAGCTCAGGCGGCGATCTCGCCCATCCGGAGGAACGCCCGCTCGAGTACGAGCCGGGTGTTCAGGTTCAGGTCTTCGGCGAGCTCGGCCCGCGCCTCCTCGATCCCGGCGAGACCCCGCGCCGCACGCGCAACCGAGAACCCGGGATCGGGCGCCAGATCGGGGTTCATTCGGGTCCCGTCGGCGCCGACCGCCGAGGCGATCCGATCGCGCAGCAGCGACGACACCCCGAGCAGCACCCAGTCGACGTAGTCGCGCTCCGCCCTGCGTTCGCGCCGCTGGAACCGGGTCTGGATCCGCTTGATCGCACCCCGGTAGGCGTCCTCGGGACGGCCGCGTTCATCGAGGAAGGGCGCGAGCTCCTCGTCGAGCTCGGCCTTCAGGTTCTTCTTGTAGGCCGCCGCGGCGTCGAGCACGACGCCGGCGGCGTCGAGCGCCCCGGGTGGTCCGGCCGCCGCGGCGGCGACGGCCTCGCGCGCCGCGTCTCGGAACCGCAGGCCGTCCTCCGCGACCGCCAGTCGGCGGGCCCGCCCGAGGTTCCCGCCCGCCAGGCGCGCGGCGAGCCGCGCCCGGACCTCGGGCACGCCCTCGCCGGTGAGCACGCCCACGACGAACGACTCCGAGAGCGCGGTGAACATGACCACATGGCACCGCGACAGGATCGTCTCAGGCAGCTCGTGCGCCCGCGCCGACATCAACAGGAAGATCGCGTCGGCCGGCGGCTCCTCGAGGACCTTCAACAACGTGTCGGCCGCCGCCGGAGAGAGGCGGTCCGCCTCTCGGATCACGAACACCTTCCGTCCGGGCTCGGGCGCGGTACGAGATGCGGGCGTCCAGACCTCCTCGCGGATCGTGTCCACGTGGATATCGCGCCCTTCGGGCTCGACCTGGAACTCGTTCGGGTGGTGGTCCTCGAGCGCGAGGCGGCAGTCCCGGCACTCGCCGCAGCCTCCGAGCTTGCAGAGCATCGCGGCGGCGAAGGCGCGCGCGGCCAGCGACTTCCCGCTCCCTTCGGGCCCGGCGAGCACGTACGCGTGGTGCGGCCGTTCGGCCGCGCCGTCCAGGAACGCCATCGCCGAATCCTGGCCGGGAACGCGGGCGAGGACCGGGGTGCGCATGCGCGGGATGCTACCGCGCACCCGCGACGCGAGTTGCGGGACGCCGCGGGCTCAGCCCGGGCCCATCTCCTCTTCGCGATCGCGGATCCTGGCGTCGACCGCTTCACGGACCGACGCGAAGACGTCGTCGGGCGACTGGTCTCCGTCGATCACGACGAACCGCTCGGGATGCTCCTCGGCGATCTTCAGGTAGGCGTCGGCCACCTTCGCGTGGAAGTCCTGCCCCTCCAGCTCCATGCGGTCGGGCGCCTCGGTGGAGCGAAGGAGCCCGCGCTCGGGCTCGACGTGCAGCAGGACCACGAGGTCGGGGAAGAGCCCCTGCGTGGCCCAGACGTTCAGCGTGAGGACGTCGGTCTCGCCGAGCCCGCGGGCCCATCCCTGGTAGGCGAGTGACGAATCGACGTACCGGTCGCAGATCACGATCTTGCCGTCCGAGAGCGCCGGGCGGATCACCGACGAGACCGTCTGTGCGCGCGCCGCGGCGAACAACAGCGCCTCGCTCCGCGCGTCGAGCTTGCCCGTCTTGGGGTCGAGCAGCACCTCGCGGATCTGCTCGCCCAGCTCGGTCCCCCCTGGCTCGCGCGTGACGAGGACGTCCCGCCCGGCGTCGCGCAGGTACGCCTCGAGCCTCCGGATCTGCGTGCCCTTGCCCGCGCCCTCGACCCCTTCGAAGGCGACGAACACTCCGGAGGCCGGCGGCCGCTTCAGCTTGGGCACGAGCGCCAGAGGTTGGGGACGGGAGAGCCGGTGGCGGGCGAGGAGCCTTCGCGTGTTGAAGCCCGCGGCCAGAGCGAGCGCGCCGGCGGTCCACAGCGCGAGGCGCGTCCCCGCGAAGTCGAAGGGCTGCCCGCCGACGTGGGCCGTGTGATGTTCGCCATAGACGCTCGACAGGATAGGGAACACGGTGAGCGACAGGAAGAGCCCGAGCCGCGAGAGCACGGTGAGCGACGCGAAGGTGCGTCCCCGGAACTCGTCTTCGACGTTCTCCTGCAGCAGGGTGTAGCCGCTCACCCAGGCCAGGCCGCAGAACGCGCCGAGCCACACCGCGACGACCGCAACGAGCGAAAGCGTGGGCATCGCGGCAAGGACGAACAGCGCCCCCGCGGCGGTCACCAACGCCCAGACGAACGTCATGTCGCGCTCGAAGAACTTCGCGAGCTGGTTCGTGCCGGCCATCCCGATCGCCATCCCGATCCCGAACGCCACGACCACCACGCCCCAGCCCGAGGCCGTTGCTCCGATCGTGCTCTGCACGAAGATCGGCCCCACCGCCAGGACCGCCCCGACCGAGGCGAAGGCGATCACGATGCCCGCCGTCATCGCCGACGCGATCGAGTCCTCCCGCAGGAACTGCAGCCCGTCGACGATGTCGCGCCACATCCGCGATACGTCGAAACGGCCGTGGGCGCGCCCGAGCGGCACGGGGATCGCGATCCCGCTGACCATGACCGCCGAGAACGCGAACGTGCCGGCGTCCAGCAGCAGCGGAAGGGTCTCCGGCCACTTCCCTAGGTAGGGGATGCGCGCGCCGAGCCCGCTCGAGAAGGCCGCGAGCACCGCGAAGATGCCGGCGCCGAGCGGCAGGGTTCCGTAGGTGCTGACCAACCCGATCGAGTTCGCGTTCGCGAGCTGCCGGCGCGGCACCAGGTTCGGAAGCGACGCGTCGCGCGCCGGTGTCCACAGCAGGGACAGGCACTCGATCGCGAACGACAGGAGGAAGATCGCCCACAGCTCGTGCACGAAGGCCATCGAGGCGTACATCGTGCCCCGGCCGATGTCGGCCAAGATCATGATCCGCTTGCGGTTCACACGGTCGACGAGCGCCCCGGCGATCGGCCCGAAGAGGATCGCGGGCAGCATCCGTGCGGTCATCACCCCGCCGACCGCGAGACCGGCCGCGGCGGTGGAACCGGAGACCCGCGTCACGAGCGAGGTCACCGCCACGAACCCCACCCAGTCCCCGAGCGACGAGATCGACATCGCGGCCAGGAGCCGCGAGAACGCGGGGTGGGTCACGAGATCCTTGAGGGTCGCCGGCTTGGTGCCGCGGAGCGCGGCGACCTCTTCGGCGATGGTCGACACCGCGAGCTAGCCCTCCCCGGGCGCCTCGACCGACCCGGTCGCGGCGGCCTTGGTGGCGGCCGGCTTCTTGGCGGCCGGCTTCTTCTTCTTGGCGACCGACTTCTTCGCGGGCGACTTCTTCTTCTTGGCCGCGGCGCGAGCAGCGCGAGCGGCGGCCTTGGCGGCACGCGCCTCGGCCTCGGCCTCGGCGTCACCCTCCTTCGTGAGCGCGAACTCCAGGTCGAACTCGGCACCGCAGTTCCAGCAGCGGATCGACTTCGGACGCTGCACCAGGACCGACCCGCATTCCGAGCACGGGTGATCCGCGATCGGCTCGTTGTTCACGCCGAAGTCGCAATCGGGGTAGCGGGAGCACCCGAAGAACACGCCGAAGCGCGTGCGCTTCTCGACGATCTCGCCCTCCGTGCACTGGGGACACGTGATGCCGAGCGTGCGAGGCGGATCCTTCTTGATGTAGGAGCACTCCGGGTAGCCGCTGCAACCCACGAACGGGCCGAATCGGCCGACCCGCTTCTGGAGCTGGCGGCCGCAGTCCGGGCAGGTCTCGTCGAGCATCTCGGGCTCGGGTCGCTCGCTCCCGTCCATGTTGCGGATGTACCGACACTCGGGGTAGTTCGGGCAGCCGATGAACTTGCCGAATCGCCCGAGCTTGACCTCGAGCTTGCCCGGCTCCCGTCCCTCGGTCGGGCACAACGGACAGGACTCGTCGAGCTCCTCGCTGTAGCGCTCGAAGGAATGCTCCGCCTTCTCGAGGGCGCGTTCGAACGGTCCGTTGAACTCGTGGAGTACCTGCGTCCAGCCGATCGACCCCTCGGCGATGTCGTCGAGCTCCTCCTCGAGGTGGGCCGTGAAGTTGACGTCCACGACGTCGGGGAAGTGTTCGATCAGCTTGTCGATCACCACCCCGGCCACGTCTTCGGGGAAGAACCGCTTGTCCTCGAGGCGCACGTAGCCGCGATCCACGATCGTCGACATGATCGAGGCGTACGTGGACGGCCGGCCGATCCCGAGCTCTTCGAGCGTCTTGACGAGCGAGGCCTCGGTGAATCGCGGCGGCGGCTGCGTGAAGTGCTGCTCGGGCAGCACCTCGAGCATCCGCAGCAGCTGTTCGGCCGTGAGCGCGGGAAGCATAGACTCGGCGTCCTCGTCGGGCTGGTCGTCGCGCCCCTCGAAGTACACACGGCGGAACCCGTCGAACACGAGCGTCTGCCCGGTGGCACGCAGGCCGTACCGAACGTCGCCGTCGAGCGCCTCGATGTCGACGCCCACCTGGTTGAAGCGGGCCTCGGCCATCTGGGTGGCCATCGTGCGCTGCCAGATCATCGTGTACAGGCGGAGCTGATCGCGGTCGAGCGCGCTCGCCACGCGCGCCGGGGAGCGGAGCACGCTCGTGGGCCGCACGGCCTCGTGCGCCTCCTGGGCGTTGCGCGACTTCGTCTTGTACCGACGGAACTCGGGCAACGTGTATGCGTCGCCGTAGTCGGTCTTCACGAGCTCGGCGATCTCGCGGAGTGCGGTCTCGGCGATGTTCACCGAGTCGGTCCTCATATAGGTGATGAGCCCGACGGTGCCCTCGCCCGCCAGATCGATGCCTTCGTAGAGGCGCTGGGCCACCGACATCGTCTTGCGGGCGCCGTAACCGAGCTTGCGGGCGGCCTCCTGCTGCAGGGTCGAGGTCGTGAACGGCGGCGCGGGCGAACGCTTGCGCTCCTTCTGCTCGACCTTGGTGACGCGATAGTTCGCGAGCTGCAGGCGCTCAACGTGCGTGGCGGCGTCGGCCTCGGCGCCAAGCAGGATCCCCTTCTTGTCGGGCGCGGTCGCGACCTTGCCGTCGGGCACCTCGGTGAGCCGAGCCGTGAAAGGCGACTCGGCGTCCTGCGGCGTGAGCCGCACGTCGACGCTCCAGTACTCGACCGGATTGAACGCCGAGATCTCGCGCTCGCGCTCCACGATCAGCCGCACCGACACCGACTGGACGCGGCCGGCCGAAAGCCCCGGCCGGACCCGCTTCCACAGGATCGGCGAGATCCGGTAGCCCACGAGGCGGTCCAGCACCCGTCGCGCCTGCTGTGCGTCGACGAGCTTCATGTCGATCTGCCGGGGGCTCGCGATGGCCTCGATGATCGCGTCGCGCGTGATCTCGGTGAACGTCGCCCGCTTGGCCGTGATCGGATCCACGCCGAGCAGCGCGGCGACATGGAACGCGATCGCCTCGCCCTCGCGGTCATAGTCCGTCGCGAGGATCAGGTCGTCGGCGCCGCGCAACGCGCTCTTGAGCTCGCGCACGTGGCGCTCGGAATCCTCGGGCACGATGTACTCGGGCTCGAAGTCGCGTGCGGGGTCGACGCCGAGCTTCGATTTCGGCAGATCCCGGATATGCCCATAGGAAGCCCGGACGGTGTAGTCACCGCCCAGATACTTCTCGATCGTCTTCGCCTTGGCCGGCGATTCGACGACCACGAGGGTTTTCGGCATGGTGCGCACCTTTACGGGAGACTCGGAAACCCGCAACGACGGGCTTCCCTGGGGCGGGACGGTATCACCGACCGTCCCCGAGACCGCGAGATCCCGGTATCACGTGAACCCCGCCGGCGGTCGATAACGTGCTGGTACCGTGCAGGTATTCCCCCGGACGGAAGGTTCCTCCGTGCACGCCCTGGCGCTCCTCACAGATCAGATCACCGGCCTGCTCGTCGACTATGGCTACCTCGCGATCTTCTTCCTGATGACGCTCGAGTCGGCCTGCGTGCCGATCCCGAGCGAGGTCACGATGCTGTTCGGGGGAGCGCTCACGAGCGCCGCCGTCGCCGGAACCGGGGCGGAGCTCAGCATCGTTTGGGTGGGGTTCGCGGGGATCGCCGGGAACGTCGCAGGCTCATGGCTCGCCTACGGGGCAGGCTGGAAGGGCGGTCGCCCCCTGATCGACCGCTACGGCCGTTACCTGCTGGTCCGCCCCCACGAGGTCGACCGCGCGCACGCGTGGTTCGAGACCAAGGGCGAGGCCGCGGTCTTCGTCTCGCGGCTGCTGCCGGTGGTTCGGACCTTCATCAGTCTGCCCGCCGGCATCGCGCGGATGCCCTTCCTGAAGTTCACCGCGTACACCGTGCTGGGCTGCGTGCCGTTCGTCTTCGCGCTGACCCTGCTCGGGCACACCGCCGGCCGCAACTGGGAGCGCGTTCAGCACGTTCTTGCGCCCGTCTCCTGGGCGATCCTCGCGGTGCTGATCGTGCTCGGCGCGATCTACGTGGCACGACGATGGCGACGGGTCCGCACCGAGTACGCGGCGCTCGACGCGCAGCGTGCGCTCGAGCGGGAGTCGTCGCCGGACGCCTGAGGGACCCGGCGGCGCCTACAGGTTGACGAGCATCGTCCAGCTTTCGCCCTGCTCTCCGACCTTCTCGAACCCGACCCGCTGGTAGAGCATCCGCGACCGGTTGTGCACGGCGACCGAGAGCGAGAGCGTCTGGTAGCCCTCCTCGCGCGCATGCACCATCACCGCGCGAAGGAGCGTGCCCCCGATCCCCTTGCGGCGGTGCAGGGGCTGGACCGCGATCGAGACCTCGGGGGTCTTCTCGTCGACGAAGCCGTATCCGGGGGCGGCCGCGGTGAACAGCCGGTACCACGCAGCGCCGACCGGTTCCCCGTCGAGCTCGGCGATCAGCCCGCCGTCGCCCTCCCGGCCCCAGTCCTCGTGATAGCGGCGGAGCACCGGATCATCGAGCACCTCGGCCATCGGCTCCCGGGGCCAGTCGGGGTTCCAACGGGCCGCCTCGAAGAGCATCGTGTTCAAGAACTCGGCGTCGTCCTTGGTCGTCGGCCGGATGTTCATCGGTACCTCCCGTGCGGGGTCGTCACGGCAACCTAACGCACGCCGCCGTGATCACGCTCGCCCCGCCTCGGTCGGCGCCTGATCGCGCTCGGGGGCCAGCACGAACGGCACGCTGGTGAGGACGGCGCGCTCCTCGAACAGCAGCAGCCGCTTGATGAACAGGGCGTTCTGGTTGTGAAGCAACAGGTGGCGCCGCTTGCGAACGATGAACTCGGGGATCACGACGTTCACGACGGTGTCGGCACGCTCGGTGTACCGGCGGATCTCGGAGAGCATCGGGGTCGCGAGGTCCCGGAACGAGGCCTCGACGATGTCCAGCGGGATCGGGATCTGTGCGTCCCACCATCGGGTCTCGATGCGATGCGCCTCGTCGGGGTCTAGGTCGAAGTAGACGGCCCGCGTCTCCGCGGCGCCGAGCGTGCGGGCGTAGTTGACCGCGCGGATCGTCACGTCGTTCACCGAGGCGACGAACACCAGCGTGACGGTGCGCTGCGGGATCAGGGGCTTCGCGTCGACGCCCTGCGGCACGCCGTCGGCCACGGTCACCGGCACGTCGGTGACCACCACGTTGGGCTCCCGCAAGAGCCGTCCCTTGAGCCGGATCAACGCGCGCTCCCGCAGGACGTACGAGAACAATCCTCCCTCGCGCACGACCTCGGGCACCACGACCGTCACGAACTCATCGGGCGCACGCTCGAGGTCGCGCACGAACCCGCGAACCTGATGGAAGAGATCGCCGCCCCCGGGGAGCGGCACCAGCCCGATCCCCTCGCCGGCGAAGGCTCGCCACCGCTCGGGGACATCGCCGGCCCCTCCCGGATAGACGCACGTCAGATGCGCCGGGCGGAACGACTTGATGTAGCCGAGCGCCTCCGCCGTCGCGGCATCCAGGTCTCGCACGAGCAGCACGATGTGGTTCGTCACATGCTCGCGGAGGTGGTGGTTGCCTCTGCGCAGCTGAGCGGCGACCGAAAGGTAGTGGCGATGGATCGAGAGCAGCACCGGCACGATCAACGCCATCACCGTGATCGAGAGCCAGGCGCCACCCTTGAACTTCGTCGCCGTCACCACCACGAGCACGATCGCGGTCGTGATCGCGCCGATCGTGTTGATCACGATCGAGGTCTGCCATCCCTTCTGCGCCTCGGCCCCCTTATGCCGTTCCGCGAGCCAGTGCCGGACCATCCCCGTCTGCGAGAGAGTGAACGAGGTGAACACGCCCACGACGTACATCTGGATCAGCTTGTTGAGGTCGGCGTCGAACGCCACGATCACGACGATCGAGCCGATCGCGAGCCCGAGCACGCCGTTAGAGAAAACCAGCCGGTCGCCGCGGTTCATGAACTGACGCGGCATGAACCGGTCGCGCGCCAGGATCGAGGCCAGCCGCGGGAAGTCCTGGTACGCCGTGTTGGCCGCCAGGATCAGGATCGCCGCCGTGAACGCCTGCACCACGTAGAAGGGGAACGACCCCTCCCCGAATACCGCCGACCCGATCTGCGCCACGACCGACCGCTCCGCGCTGATCGTGATCCCGTGGATGTGCGTCGTGAGGAACGAGATGCCCAGGAACATCGCGATCGAGATGATCCCCATCGTGGCCAGGGTGGTCGATGCGTTCTTGGCTTGCGGGCGCCGGAAGGCCGGCACGCCGTTCGAGATCGCCTCGACGCCCGTGAGCGCGGTCGCGCCCGACGAGAAGGCGCGCAGGATCGTGAACACGCCGATCGCCGCGATCCCGGTAGCGAGGTCGGCTTCGGGATGAAGGTCGGCGGGGAGCGCCGCGACCGGGCAACCCGTGGTGCACTTCAGCAGACCGAACCCGACGAGGGCCACGATGCACAGGATGAAGCCGTAGGTCGGGATCGCGAACAAGGTCCCGGCCTCCTTGACACCCCGGAGGTTCGCGAGGGTCACGAGGGCCACGAACATGACCGAGAGCTCCACCCGGAACGGCGCGAGCGAGGGCACGGCCGAGATGATCGCCACCACGCCGGCGACCGTGGAGACGACCACCGTCATCATGTAGTCGACGAGCAGCGCCGACGCGGCGATCAGCCCCGGCGTCTGCCCGAGGTTCTCGCGGCTCACGATGTACGCTCCGCCGCCGTTCGGGTAAGCCTTAACCGTCTGGCGGTACGACAGCACCACGATCGCGAGCAGGAGCGAGATCGCGATGGCGATCGGGCCCACGAGCGAGGCCGTTCCGACGCTCGCGATCAGCAGCACCCGCAGGATCTCCTCGCTCGCGTAGGCGACCGACGAGAGCGCGTCGGAGGAGAACACCGGAAGCGCGAGCACCTTCGGCAGCAACGTGTGCTCGAGCTTGGCGCTGGACACGGCGCGGCCGACCAAGATCCGCTTGGCGACGTTGCCGGTCGGGGCCGAGGGGGAGGACGTCTTCGACATCGAAGGAGAGATGCTACCCCGAGCGATCCGTGGTGCCCTCGGTCGAGGGCTCGCCGATCCAGCGGTAGCCGACGCCCGGCTCGGTGACGATCAGCTCCGGCGCCTGCGCGTCGTCCCCGAGCTTCTTGCGGAGCGCCCGCACGTACGTGCGCAGGTAGGTCGTCTCCGTCCCGTACCCCTGCCCCCAGACCTTGCGCAGCAGCCACTGGTGCGTGAGGAGCTTTCCGGGGTTCGCGACCAGGGCCTCGAGCAGCGAGTACTCCGTGGGGGTCAGATGGACCGGGTCGCCCTCGTGCGAGACGAGCCGCCGCGCCAGGTCGACCTCGAGCCCGCCGAACGTGAGGCGCGCGGGGGCGGGATCCTCCGGCGCCTTGCGCCGCATCGCGGCGCGGGATCGCGCGAGCAGCTCCTCCATGCCGAACGGCTTCGTGACGTAGTCGTCGGCGCCCACGTCGAGCGCGGCCACCTTGTCCTGCTGCCCCTCGCGTACCGAGAGCACGATCACCGGGACGTCGCTGAACGCGCGCACGCGCCGGATCACCTCGGTGCCGTCGATGTCGGGGAGCCCAAGGTCCAGCAGCACCAGATCGGGAGCTTGCTCGGCCACGCCAACGACGCCTTCCTCTCCGGTCCCGACCGTCGAGACCTCGTAGCCGTGTGCCTCGAGGCTGGTGCGCAGGGCCCGCCTGATCTGGGGCTCGTCGTCAACCACCAGGACCAGCGTCATTCGGCCCCCTCGCCGATCGGGATCTGGAAGACCACGGCGGCCCCGCCACCGGGGGCGCCCTCGACCCAGATCCTCCCGCCGTGGGCGGTGACGACCGCCTTCACGATCGCGAGCCCCAGGCCACTCCCCGGCATCTCCGGGCTCCGGTCGCCACGATAGAACGCCTCGAAGACACGCTCGCGTTCCTCGGGAGGGATACCCGGCCCGTGGTCGCTCACCCGCATCTGCACCGCGTCGTTCACGACCGCCGCCGAGATCACGATCTCGCCGTCCGGCGGCGAGTACCGTGCGGCGTTCTCCAGGAGGTTCGTGAGCACCTGGTCGAGCTGCATCTCGTCGACCATCACCTCGGGCAGGTCCGGACGCAGCTTCGACTCGACCCGGATCCCCTGGGCTTGCAGCCGTGGACGCATGCGTGAGAGCACCACGCCGACGATCTCGTCGATGGCAGCGGCGTGCCGAGCCGGGATCAGGGCGCCCGCCCGGATCTTCGCGAGGTCCAGGATGTTGCCGACCAGGCGGTTCAGCCGGTCGGTCTCCTCCAAGATCGTCGTGAGGAGCTCGCGTTCTTGCTCGGGCTCGTAGTCCACCGACGGATCCAGCAGGCTCGTCACGCCGGCCTTGATCGACGCCAGGGGCGTCCGCAGGTCGTGCGTCACCGAGGAGAACATCGCAGCACGCAGTTGGTTGGTCTCGGCGTCGAGCTGCGCCATGCGCACCCGGGCATCCAGACGCGCCCGGTCCAGGGCGCCCGCCGCCTGCTTGGCCGCCGCCTCGAGCAGCAGCTCCTCGTCCTTGGTCAGCGGCCGGCGCCCCATCGGCCGCTCGGCTTCCAGCGTCCCGAACGACACCGCGCCCACCACCAGCGGGACGAGGGTCTTGGGCCCCCCCGGCTCCACGCCGGGGCGCTCGGCATGCGCGTGCAGGGGCTGCCCGTCGAGCTCCACCAAGATGTCGCACGAAACGAGGCCGAACGGATCGAGCAGGATGTTCGCGACGTCGTCGAGCACGCGGTCGGGAACTTCGCCCGTGAGGAGCTTCGACGAGAGATAGCCGAGGAGGCGTGCCTCACGTTCGCGGCGCGCGGCGCGGGCGCGATCTTCGGTCGCCCCACCGACCAGCAGCCCGACGACCATCGCCACGGCCAGGAACACGACCGCGGCCACGACGTTGTCGGCGCTGTCGAGCCTGAGCGAGAACCGATCGGTGCCGAACAGGAACGGCAGCGCGAACGAGGAGATCGCGGCCGCGAGCAGACCGCTCCACAGTCCGCCGACGACCGCCGCGATCACACAGGCCAGGAGGAAGAGGGCGATCGCGCTCGCCGGGCCGCTGGTGCTGAGCGGCACCGAGACGATGGACGCGATCGCCGGCGCGAGGATCGCGACCAGGACACCGCGCGGGGTGAGGGCGTGTGAGCGGGGTTCGTCGGAGGCCGGCTGCTTCACGCGTGTCACGCTAGCGGCTTTCACGCGATCTTCACGGGAGCCGCCGGATCCTTCACGCACCCTTCACGGCATCGGGCCGAGACTGCAAACACGGAGTCACCCAACCTCCGAGTCTCAAACGCCCGGGGGACCGCCGACACCCTCCAGTTGGCAGTCCCCCGGGCACCGTCCTTTCCAAGAGCCGGAATCCGTGATCACGTCATGCCGTCGACAGCGCCCGGCTCCCATGTCGCAGACTCCGCCCCTCAGCTAGGCTACGCAGCGTCATGCGCGTGATCATCATGGGATGCGGCCGGGTCGGCTCAGAGTTGACCGTTCAACTCTGCGAGGGCGGCCACGACGTCGGCATCATCGACAAGCGCGCCTCCGCGTTCGACCGGCTCCCCCCGGGGTTCAACGCCAGGACCTATGTGGGACTCGGCTTCGACCGCGACGTGCTCGACGAGGCCGGCATCAAGGAAGCCGATGCCTTCATCGCCGTCTCGAGCGGCGACAACTCCAACATCGTGTCCGCCCGGGTGGCGCTGGAGCACTACCACGTGCCCAAGGTGATCGCGCGGATCTACGATCCGCGCCGCGCCGAGATCTACGAGCGGCTGAACATCCCCACGGTGGCGACCACCAAGTGGGGCGTCAAGCAGATCCAGCTGATGCTCTTCCACGACCGGATCGAGCTCCGCGAATCGATCGGAGGCGGCGACCTGCTGCGGATGCGGGTCCCGGTGCCGGCGCACCTGGTGGGCAAGTCGGCGAACGTGATCGACGTGCCGGGCAAGATCCTCACGGCGGGCGTGTCCCGCGGCGGCGGCGGCTTCATCCCGAGCGCCGACAGCACGCTGCGTGAGGGCGACTACCTCGTGGTGATGATGGCCAAGGACGGCATGGATCTGCTCGACGAGCAGCTGCGACCCCCCGCGGAGCATCACTGATGCGGGTCGTCGTCACGGGAGGAGGGGCGGTCGGCAGACACCTGTCCGCCGACCTCGCCGAGCGCGGACACCAGGTCACTTTGATCGAGCAGGAATCGCACGTCGTCGACAAGATCCGCCCGGTGATCCCCGACGTCAAGGTCGTGCTCGGCGACGCGTGCGAGCCGTGGGTCCTCGAGGAGGCGGAACTCGCGCAGGCCGACGTCGTGGTCGCGGCCACCGGCGACGACGAGGACAACCTCGTCACGTCGCTCCTGGCCAAGCAGGAGTTCGCGGTCCCCCGGGTACTGGCACGGGTCAATCACCCCAAGAACGAGTGGCTCTTCAACGACCAGTGGGGCGTCGACGCGGCCGTCTCACCACCGCACATCCTGACCGCGATGGTCGAGGAGGCGGTCACGGTCGGCGACCTCGTCCGCCTGATCCGCTTGGAAGGTGGTCGTGTCTCGATCGTGGAGATGACGCTGCCCGCCACGGCCCCGTCGATCGGCAAGCCGATCTACGAGCTCCGTCTGCCTGCCGATGCCGCGGTCGTCGCGATCCTGCGCGACGGTCACGTCGTGATCCCGCAGCCCGAGTCGGTCCTGGCGGCCGGCGACGAGGTGGTGGCGCTGTCCAACGTCGAGTCCGAGCGCTCGCTGCGCGACGCGATCGTCGGCGCCCACAACCCGGGCGGTCTTCCCCCCGACGGCGGCGCCGAGGTCGAGCTCCCCGACTGAGTTTGACCGGTCCGGCGCCTAAGCGCTGAACTCCAACCGCGGGTTGATCATGCGAATCGCCCCGCGTTGTTCCCCGAGCACGCCTTCGACCACGACCCGGGTCCCCAGCGACAGACCGCCGATCCCTCGGCGCCCCATGAACACCACCGTCACCTGCCCGGTGCCGTCGGACACGACGGCCTCGAGCGACTCGTGGTCCTGCATCGGGAACACCGTGATGCGCTTGATCACGCCGGCGATCTTCACCCGGTCACGCGTCGGCGCGTCGCCGATCCGCACGGTGTCGGTGACCCGATCGGCCCACTCGCGCACCTCCGCGGACAGGCGCGTCTCGTCGCTCTCGGTCAATCGATCGAGCCAGCGACGCAGCGCGCCCATGCCCCTGCCTTCCGGTCGCTAGGCCGACGCCGTGACGTTGGCCTGCCTGATCTCTTCGCCCAGCTCGGACTTCCTGGACTTCGAGATGTAGATCGCGACGGCGAGCACGGCGGCAACCACCAGCACGACGGCCATCCGCAGCGCCGTGTCCTCGGCGTGCGACACGACGAGCGGCGCGATCAGCAGCGCAACGAGGTTCATCACCTTGATCAGCGGGTTCAGCGCGGGACCCGCCGTGTCCTTGAAGGGGTCGCCGACCGTGTCGCCGATCACCGCGGCCTTGTGGCTCTCCGAGCCCTTGCCGCCGTAGTTCCCCTCCTCGATGAACTTCTTCGCGTTGTCCCAGGCGCCACCGGCGTTCGAGAGCATCACGGCCAGGAGCTGCCCGGTGAGGATCGCGCCGGCCAGGAAACCGCCGAGCGCCTCGCCCTTGAGGAAGAAGCCCGCGAAGATCGGCGAGAGCACGGCCAGCAGGCCGGGGGTCGCGAGCTCGCGCAGCGACGTCTTCGTGCAGATGTCGACGACCGCGCCGTAGTCCGGCTTCTCGTCGTACGTCATGATCCCCGGGTGGTCGCGGAACTGGTTCCGCACCTCGACGACGACCTGGGCGGCCGCCCGTCCCACCGCCCGCACCGCGAGCGAAGAGAACAGGAACGGCACGGCCCCGCCGATCAGCAGGCCCACCAGCACGTCGGGGCGGTCGATCCGGATGCCCTCGAAGACGAATCCGGCGCCGCGCAGTGCCTCTTCGAACGAGCCGAACAGCGAGGTCACCGCGAGTACCGCGGTCGCGATCGCCATGCCTTTCGTGATGGCCTTCGTGGAGTTGCCCACCGCGTCGAGGCCGCCCAGGATCTCGGCCGGCCGTCCCTCGAACTCGCCCGACATCTCGGCGATGCCCTGAGCGTTGTCGGAGATCGGGCCGTAGGTGTCCATCGAGACCACGACGCCCACCGTCGTGAGCATGCCCATGCCGGCGAGCGAGATGTAATAGAGGCGTTCCGCCGTGTTCGTACCAAGGTAGAACGCCGCGATGATCGCGCCCGCCAGGACCAGGACCGAGTAGACGGTGGACTCCAGACCGATCGAGAAGCCCGACAGGATCGTCGTCGCGGGGCCCGTGACGGTCGACTCCGCGATCTCCTGCACCGGCTTGTACTTCGTGTCGGTGAAGTACTGGGTGAGCACCTGGATCACCGCGGCGAGCACCAGTCCGATCGACACGGCGATCGCCGGCTTGTAGTTCGGCATGTACAGCCCGGCGATCACGAACGCGGCGGCGGCCGAGATGAACGCCGAGAGGAAGAACCCTCGGTTGATGGCCTTCATGCCCGACTCGGCCTCGGTGCGCGGCGTGACGGCCATGATGCCGATGATCGAGGTCACCACGCCCACCGCGCGGATGAACAGTGGGAACATCACGCCGATGATCGCGCCCTCGGCGGAGCCGGCGTACGCGGCCGCACCCAGGATCAGCGACGCGATCAGTGTGACCTCGGCGGACTCGAACAGGTCGGCCGCCATGCCCGCGCAGTCGCCCACGTTGTCGCCCACGTTGTCGGCGATCGTGGCGGCGTTCCTCGGGTCGTCCTCGGGGATGCCCTGCTCCACCTTGCCCACCAGGTCGGCGCCGACGTCGGCGGCCTTCGTGAAGATGCCGCCGCCGACCCGCATGAACATCGCGAGCAACGCACCGCCGAAGCCGAAGCCCACCAGCACGGCGGTCGCGTCCTGCTTGTAGATGATCAAGATCGCGGTGGCGCCGAAGAGCCCGAGACCCACCGTGAACATCCCGGCCACGCCGCCGGCGCGGAAGGCGAGCTTCACGGCCTGACGAAGGCCCGACTCGCGCGCTGCATTGGCGGTACGCACGTTCGCGCGCACCGCCAGCCACATCCCCACGTAGCCGGTGATGGCAGAGAACCCAGCGCCCAGGATGAACGCGACCGACCGACCGAACCTGATCGAGAAGGCCGAGTGGACCGCGTCGTCGGGCACCGGCAGCACGAAGAACAGGGCCACCCCGATGATGCCGACGAACACGGCGAGCGTGCGGAACTGCCGCGACAGGTACGCGGACGCACCTTCCTGGATCGCCTTGGCGATCTCCTTCATCTTGTCGGTGCCCTCGGACGCCCCGAGGACCTCGCGCACGAGGTAGTAGGCGAACACGAGCGCCACCAGCGAGATGCCGAGGATCACCCAGAGCGCGGTGTTGTCTGCGGACTTGAAGACGACCTCGAGGGGGCCACCCTCCTGGGCAAGCACGCCGAACATCGAACCTCCTGTGTGGTGGGGTGAGCCTTCACGCCCGGCCCGAGCCGGGAACGCGAGAAGTATAGGGAAGGGAACCGGCCACTGACCTGCATATATACTCGCCCTCGCCGCGGCCATGCCGCGGGGGCGATGGGGCTCGCCCGAACCCGCCGCACCGGCTGATGGCTCCTACGAGCGGCACGGGAGGTGCACCCACGTGCGAGCGGTCCTCGGAGTGGCCGTGGCCGGCGCGATCGGTGCGCTCGTCCGATGGGGCCTGGGAACCGCGATCGGCGAGCGCTTCCCGCAGTTCCCGTGGGCCACGATGGTCATCAACGTGACGGGGTCGTTCCTGCTGGGGCTGCTGTTCGTGGTGCTCACCGAGCGGAGCACGGCGTCCCCGGCGATGCGCCTGACGCTCACGACGGGGCTGATGGGCGCCTACACGACGTTCTCGACCTTCTCGCTGGAGACCTTCCGGCTCATGGAGGACGGCGCCTTCGCGCAGGCGGGGGCGAACGTCGCCGGCAACGTCGTGCTGGGCCTGGTGGCCGTGGCGCTCGGGATCGGCGTGGGGAGGGCGATATGAAGTTCGAGGGCGAGGGCAAGCTCCTTCGGCTGTTCATCGGCGAGCACGACCGCTGGGACGGCAAGCCGCTGTACGAGGCAATCGTGATGCGCGCCCGCGCGGAGGGGATGGCGGGGGCCACGGTCCTTCGCGGGATCGAGGGATTCGGCGCCGCGTCGCGCGTGCACACCTCGCGTCTGCTCGAGCTGTCGTCCGACCTGCCGATCGTGGTCGAGCTCGTCGACACCGAGGACAAGATCACCCGCATCCTTCCGGTCTTCGACGAGATGGTGGGCGACGGGATGATGACGCTCGAAACGGTGCACATCGTCACCTATCGCGCGACGCCCAAGGACGACTGAGTCGGGGATGTCGGCACGACCGGCGAGGCGCGCGACCCGCCGAGGCATGCTGCTCTTCGCCTTCGCCTTCGCGGTGATGGCCGATCCCGTGTCGTCGGTGGCCTACGCGATCGAGGCCGGCCTGCGGGCGATCGGCGGCGACCTCCGGCTGCTGATCCTCACGATGGGGCTCGTCCTGGGGATCATCTCGCTCGTCCGGCTCAACTACGACCAGCTGATCCGTCGGTTCCCCGAGGGAGGCGGGGCGGTGGCCGCCACGGGCGCCGCGTTCGGCGAGGGATGGGCGTTCCTGCCACTCGGCGCGCTCGTCGTGGACTTCGTGCTCACGATCGCGATCAGCGTGGCCGCGGCGGCGAGCGCCGTGATCGCGTACGTCCCGGCGGCGGCACCGTTCCGCGTGGAGATCGCCGTGGGGTTCTGCGTGCTGGTGGCCGCGATCACCTGGTTCGGTCACGTCGGCCGCAGCGTGTTCGCGACGATGACGGTGGCCTTCTTCGCGGTGGCCGTGCCCGTCATCGTGCTCGGGTTCGCGCATCCCCACACCGTGGGGACGGCGCCCGTCCAGGGCCAGGGAACGGCGACGATCTGGACCGTGTTCCTGGCGTTCCCGGTGGCGATGGCGCTCGCCACCGGGGTGGAGGCGCCCTCCAGCGCGATCGCCCAGCTGGGCCAGCTGGACGACCGCGGGCGCGAGCACTTCGGACGCACGACCCTGTGGCTCACGTTCGCGATCGAGGGTTCGCTCACGATCGCGATCGCGCTGCTCGCGCTCAGGCTTCGCACCGGGATCCCGGCCGAGGACTCGACCCTGATCGCCGACCTCGCGCGCGCCGCCACCGGGGACGGACCCCTGTTCGCGCTGTTCCAGCTGACCTCGTCACTGCTCCTGCTGGCCGCGGCGTCGTCATCGTTCCAGGCGGGGCCCGGGCTGCTGAAGGCGCTCGCCCGGCGCACACGTGCGAACGGCGAGCCGGTGGGGATCCTCCACCCCGCACTCGGTCGCGTGAACGACCATCACACCCCGTACTGGGCCGTCGCGGTGTTCCTGGGCGTCTCCGCGCTCGTCGTGGTCATGGCGGGCGGACGCGACCAGGAACTGGTGCTCTTCTATGCCGTCGCGGTCTTCGTCTCGTTCATCAGTGGCCTCCTCGCGATGGCGCGATTCTCGCTGCAGGACGGCCGCCGCGGGCATGTCGTCGTGAACGTCGTCGGCGCCATAGTGGTGCTCTTCACGATCGTCGTGAACCTGGGGCGCGGGTACCCGGTGATCTCGCTGCTCGCGAGCGGGACGATCGGGGGCCTCTTCGCGTGGCTATGGGTCCGGCAGGGCCGGCCCAGGGGCATCGCGCAGGTCGAGGCAGAGGCCGAGCGCGAGCTGGGCGCCGAGGAGGATCAGGACCGGGACGCCGGGTCGGAGCCCGACACCCGTCCGGGCAGCAGCCGGAACACCGAGTAGCCGAGCCCGCCCGCGATCAGCGATGCGACGAGGATCGCGATCTTCGCCTGGGCGAGTAGGCCCGGATCGTCCTTGAACGCCAGCCCGGCGATGAACAGGCCCATCGTGAATCCGACCCCCGCCGTCATCCCCAGCCCGACCACGTGACCGGGGCGGACGTCGGCGCTCACGCGGCCCAAGCGCGCCCGGATCCCGATCGTGGTCGCGACGACCACGCCGACCGGCTTGCCCACCACCAAGCCGAGCACGATACCCAAGGACACCACGCTGGTGAGCGCCGCTTTCACGGCTCCCCCTGTGAGGGTTACCCCTGCGTTCGCGAGCGCGAACAGAGGAAGGATCGCGAAGCTGGACCACGGCAGGAGCGCGTGCTCGACCCGGGCGAGGGGCGAGACCGCCTCGCGGGCCAGCCAGGCGAGCTGGAGCCACGACGACGCGTCGGCATCGAGCGGCTGGGGGTCGTCGACGGTCTCGTCGGCGGTGCGGTGCGCCTCCTCACTGACCGCCGCCGGGCGCTGGAACGGGTGCGCGGGCGTCATCAGCCCGAGGGCCACACCGGCGATCGTCGGGTGGATCCCCGCCCGGTACGTCGCGTACCAGAGCGCGCCACCCAGGAGGAGGTAGACGCCGGTTGCACGGATCCGGACCCGGGTGCTCACGACCACGAGCAC
The DNA here is from genome assembly GCA_031364965.1 of Actinomycetes bacterium. Lineage (GTDB taxonomy): Bacteria > Actinomycetota > UBA4738 > UBA4738 > HRBIN12 > JAOUEA01. The sequence goes on from JANLXF010000279.1 coordinate 25,224, forward strand.
CGCGATACTCAACGCCGAGGCGAGCCACACCCAGGTCAGGCCATCGGAGTAGAAGACGGCGATCACGAGGATCGCCCCGATGTCGTCGACGATCGCGAGGGTAAGGAGGAGCGACTTCAGCGACGGCGGTGCGTGCGCGGCGGCGAGCGTCAGCACCCCCAATGCGAACGCGATGTCGGTGGCCATCGGCACACCCCAGCCGCCGGGCGCGGCCCGGCCCGCGATGGCCACGTACACGAGGGCCGGGACGATCATCCCGCCGACCGCCGCGAGGACCGGGATCGTCGCCGCCCGGGGATCACGGAGCTCGCCCGACACGACCTCGCGCTTGATCTCGAGGCCGACCAGCACGAAGAACAGCGACATCAAGCCATCGTCGATCCAGAAGCGCAGGTCCTTGTCGAGCGTCCACGAGCCCACCCCCACCGTGACGCGCGTCAGCCACAGCTCGTGGTAGCTGACCTTCCAGGGCGAATTCGCCCATACGAGCGCGACGATCACCGCCGCGAACAGCAAGAACGCTCCCGAGGTCGAGGTCTTCAGGAATTCCTGGAGCGGGCGCAGCACCACGCGAGGGACGGCGCGATCGGATCGCGACCAGGTGAGCTCCACCGCAGGAGGTCGGGCCTCGGGCGTCGGCGGATCGGCATCGCTCATGTACAGAACCATGCCACGAGCTTCCGCGGTTCGGTGGAAGACCGCTGGTAGCCTGGTCGCGTTTTGCCGGATGAAGGACGTCATGCGCCCGCCTCTCCCCGCCGCACGCCGCTGCTGATCGCCGGCGCCGTGGGCCTCATCGCGGTCCTCGGGATCGGCGCCGTGGTCCTGGCAGGCGGTGACATCGGCATCCTCCCAGGCGGCGGCAATGCCCCGCCGGCGCCCAAGTTCGCGTTCAGGGTGACCAAGCCGACCGTGGTCACGACCGCGCAGATCAACCCCGAGGCCACCGTTAACGAGGCCCGGGCCAAGGCGGCCGCCAAGCCCGCGGCCGACCAGGTTGCCGCCACGCTGCACGACCTCTATGTGGCCGCGTTCCTCGAACCCGCGAACTGGACCGAGGCCAACTACGAGAGCCTCGACGCCTTCTTCGCCGGGCCGGCGCGAGCGGCCGCGACCGAGCAAGCGAAGGTGCTGACCGCGGGCGACGGGGTCACCGGCCTGGACTCGATCCTCCCGCTCGGGAGCACACTGAAGATGCGGGTGCTGCTCGACCCCTCCGGCAAGCCGGCCTCGGTGGCGGGCGTCGTCAACTTCCAGGCCAAGGGCACCGGCGGCGGCTCCGTCTACCTCTTCCAGAGCAAGGGGCAGTACCTGTTCCGCAAGGTCGAGGGCGAGTGGAAGGTGGTGTCGTTCTCGGTGCGCCGGGCCGACACCGAGCGGGCGCCGGTCAGCTCTAGCGCGACCCCCACGGCGGAGGAGACCTGATGAAGCGGCTCGGCATCGGGATCCTCGCCCTCGCCGTGTGGGTGGCCGGCAGCGCGCTCGGCGCGATCGGCGGCGACGCCCCCGCGTCGGCCGGCCCCGGCATCATCGTGGGCAAGGCGCACGCCGGGTACACACCCACGCTCACGGGCAAGGACCCGATCACGATCCTCGCGATCGGGAGCGGCGCGCGGCCCGGCGAGGACGTGCTGCACTCCCTCGCCGACTCATTGCACGTGATCTTCATCGACCCCGAGACCCACCGGTCCACGATGATCGGCGTCCCCCGCGACTCCTACGTCCCGATCGACGGCCACGGCACGGGCAAGATCAACTCGTCCCTGTTCTTTGGCGGCCCGGCGCTCCTGGTGAAGACGATCGAGCGGCTCGGGGGCATCAAGATCGACTACTGGGCGATCACCACGTTCTGGGGCTTCACCGACATGATCGACGACATCGGCGGCCTCACGATGAACGTGCCGTTCGCGATGAACGACAGCTATGCGCGCGCGCACTTCACCCCCGGCGTCCAGGAGCTCTCGGGGCGCGACGCGCTGGCGTTCGCCCGCACGCGCCACGACCTGCAGGAGGGCGACTTCGCCCGGCAGGAGAACGGCGGACGCCTGTTCCTCGCCGCGCTCGCACAGTTCCAGAAGGAATACCGGGCCGACCCCACGAGGCTGTTCACCTGGATCGGCGCCGGGATGCGGAACACCGATCTGACGCTGACACTGAACGAGGTCATCGACCTCGCCTATACGGCCTCGCGGATCCCGGTCTCGAAGGTGCAGAACCTGGTGCTTCCGGGTTCGGCGCGACTGGTCGGGACCCTCTCGGTGGTGGTGCTCGACACGGCGCGCGCCAAGGCGATCTTCACCGACGCCAAGACGGACGCGGTCGTGAGCAAGCCGCACGTCCCCGCCAGCCCCACCGCGAACGAGTAACGCAGCGCCCGGGCTCGGCGCCTCGCTCAGATCCTCGCGATCACGTAGCCGACGTAGCCGAGGTAGAACACACCCTGAGCGAGCAGCAGGGGCGCCGACAGACGGCCCCGAACCCGCAGGGTGAGCCAGAGCACACCCCCGGCCGCCAGGGTCACGATCCCGGCCGCCAGCGCGAAGCCGTCGAGCTCCCACGGCGTGAGGAGCAGCCCGATCGTGACCGGGAACGAGGACTGGAAGACCATCGCCCCCGTCATGTTGCCCATCGCGAGCGTGTCCTTGCGGTGGCGGATCCAGATCACGCTGTTGAACTTCTCGGGAAGCTCGGTGGCGATCGGTGCGAGCAGCAACGAGAACGCGAGCGGCGAAACCCCGAGCGCCTCCCCGATCGTCTCGACCCCTCCGATGAACAGCTTGGCGCCGCCCACGATCAGACCCAGCGCGAGCGCGACCTGCACGAACGGAAGGATCGCGCTCCGATCCGCGCTCCATGCCGCCAGGCCGCTCCGCAGCCTGCCCCACCAGGCCCACAGATACAGCGCCTTGATCTCGGACGCGGCCTCGGCCTCGAGGTCCTTTTCGCCCGGGCTCGAGAAGTGACGCTTCACGTAGTAGCCGTAGCCCACGACCAGGACGATCGCAAGCGCCACGTGGAGCGCCTTGAAGTGGAGCAACCCGGCGACGACCGCGAGCGAGTACATCACCAGGAAGTACCCGAGGTCCTGGCGGATCACCCCGCGGTCGATCTCGAGATCGGTTGAGCGCCGGCCGCCGCGCGCCGTCGTGAGCACGGCCACCGCGACCACCACCATCGCGAGCGTGGTGAGCATGAAGGGCGCGCCGAGGATCGCGCCGGTCCCGATCTCCTCGCCGGATGCATGGCCCGACAGGATCGCCACCAGCGGCAGCAGGGTCTCGGGCAGCGCCGTGCCGACGGCGGCCAGGACCGAGCCGACCGCGCCCTCGGACAGCCCGAACCCCTCGCCGATCCACTCGACGCCGTTCGTGAACAGCTCGGCGCCGGCCAGGATCACCAGGAGCGAGGAGAGGAGCGTGAGCACGGCCATCGCCGCGCATTGTCCCAGCAGCAGCAGGGCGGCGGCTCCGCGACGGCGTATCCGGACCACACGGAGGCCGATGGTAGGCTCGCCCGCGATGTCCGGCCCCCGCCTCGACACCCCCGATGTCCGTCCCGTCCGTGCCCGGGTCTCGATCGGCCTGGCCGCCGCCATCACCCTGCCCGCGGTGGGGTTCCAGCTCGTGCATCCCGATCTCGAGCACGCGCTCGAGGCGCTGATCTTCGGCATCGCGATCGTCGGCGCGGCGTTCCTGTTGTCGTGGGCGGCGGAGGTCGCGCAGCTCGACATCTCCGCAGGGCTCGCCATCGCGATCCTCGCGCTCATCGCGGTGCTCCCCGAGTACGCGGTCGACTTCGTGTTCTCGTGGAAGGGAGGGAAGTCGTTCGCCGCGACCGGCGCCGCATGCCTCCCGATCGACGGCGGCACCGAGTCGCCGTGTTCCCTGGCCCTCGCCAACATGACCGGCGCGAACCGGCTCCTGATCGGGATCGGCTGGACGATGGTCGTGTTCGTGACCTTCTATCGACTCCGCAAGACCGGCAGGCTCAGCAAGGGCGGGGCGCGATGGGCCGGCGTGGTCCTCGATCGCGAGCACTCGATCGAGATCTCGTACCTCGCGGTTGCCACGATCTACTCGCTCTCACTCCCGCTGAAGCACTCGGTCACGCTCCTCGACGCGGCCGTTCTCATCACGATCTTCGTCCTGTACACGATCCGAGTGTCGCGGGCGCCTGCAGACGAACCGCACCTCGTCGGCCCGGCGTTGTACCTCGGGACGTTCGCCGATACGAAACGCCGCGTGACGATCGTCGGGATGTTCGTCGCGGCAGCAGGCGTGATCCTGCTGTGCGCCGAGCCCTTCGCTGAAGCCCTCGTCGCGACCGGTGAGAACTTCGGGGTGAGCGAGTTCCTGCTCGTGCAGTGGATCGCGCCGCTTGCGTCCGAGGCCCCCGAGCTGCTCGTGGCCGGCCTCTACGCCTGGCGCCTGAACTCGAACGCGGCGCTCGGCACGCTGGTGTCATCGAAGGTGAACCAGTGGACCCTGCTGGTGGGCACCCTCCCGATCGTATTCGCGATCTCCTCGGGCACCCTGCACGGGCTGCCGCTCGACGCGATGCAACGCGAAGAGCTGTTCCTCACCGCTGCGCAGTCGTTCTTCGCGGTGGCGGTGATCTCGAGCCTGTCGATGTCGCTGCGCGAGGCGGGGTTCCTGTTCGGGCTCTTCTGGATCCAGTTCATCATGGGGGCGGTCGTGCCGGAGTCGATGCAGGCGATCGAACGCATCGGCGTCGGCATCGTCTACCTCGCGATCGGGACGTGGGTGTTCGTGGGCGACCGCGGGCGGCTCCGGCACCTGTTCCACGACGGGTTCCGGGCCTCGTTCGACGAGCTGGCGGGCGAACGAGCCGACGACGACCGCGCAGCCAGCCCGAGCTGACCGGGGCTCGTCCCGGCGCACCGGTAGCCTGGGCGCCGTGGATCCTCGTGCGTTCCTCGATGCCCTCACCGCCGAACCCGAGGCGGCGGCGTCGCTCGTGGGGGTTCGTGAGCTCCCCGCGCGCGCGCCGGAGCTCGAGCCGTTCCCGGGAGATCTCCCCGAGCTCTTGATCCAGCGGCTCGGGCTGCTCGGCATCGAAGGGCTCTACGCACACCAGGCCCGAGGGCTCGAGGCGCTCCGCGGCGGACGTGACCTGATCATGGCGACCGGGACCGCGAGCGGGAAGACGCTCGTGTACAACGCGGCGTTCGCCGAGGCGGCCCTCACGACGCCCAAGGCCACCGCGCTCTACCTGTACCCCACCAAGGCGCTCGCGCGCGACCAGCTGCGCGCCGTGCGCTCGCTGAAGATCCACGAGATGAAGGCCGCGGTCTACGACGGCGACACGCCCAAGGCCGAGCGGCCGCTGATCCGCAAGAACGCGAACCTCGTGATGACGAACCCCGACATGCTGCACCTGTCCCTGCTGCCCGACCACGCGCGGTGGGCCGACTTCTTCTTCCGGTTGTCGCTGATCGTGATCGACGAGGCGCACGTGTGCCGCGGGGTGTTCGGCTCGCACGTGGCCATGGTGCTGCGGCGGCTGCGGCGGTTGGTGGCGCATTACGGAGGCGACCCCCGCTGGTGCCTCGCGAGCGCGACGGTGGGCAATCCCGGCGAGCTCGCGGCACGGCTGACCGGGCTCGAGGTCGACGAGGTCGTCGACGACGCGTCGCCGCGCGGCGAGAAGCTCTTCGCGTTGTGGAACCCGCCGATCCTGGACGAGGACACCGGTCAGCGACGGAGCGCCCTGACCGAGGCGTCGCGGATCATGGGGGCGCTCGTCGAGGACGGCGTGCGCACGATCGGGTTCACGCGGTCGCGGCGGGCGGCCGAGCTGCTCGCCGAATTCGCGCGCCGCGCGGTGGGCGACGCACAGATCAGGACGCGCATCAAGGCCTACCGCGCAGGCTATCTCGCGGAAGACCGCCGGAAGCTGGAGCAGCAGCTCGCCGACGGGGAGCTCCTGGGCGTCGCCTCGACGAACGCGCTCGAGCTGGGGATCGACATCGGCACGCTCGACGCCGCCGTGCTGGTCGGCTATCCGGGCACACGCGCCTCAATGTGGCAGCAGGCGGGGCGGGCGGGGCGCCGCGACACCGACGCGCTCGCGGTGCTCGTAGCCCAGGACGACCCGCTCGACCAGTACCTGGTGCACCACCCCGACGACCTCTTCGACAAACCCGCCGAGGCGGCCGTGATCGATCCGACGAACCCCTACGTGATGGAACCGCACCTGCGGTGCGCGGCGAGGGAGCTCCCCCTGCACGACGCGGATCTCGCGTTCTTCGGCCCGCCGGCGGTGTCGGCCGTCGCGCGCATGGCCGAGCGTGGCGAACTCGTCGAACGCAGAGGGGCGTGGCACGACGCCGGCACCGAGTCGCCGCACCGAGCGGTCGACGTGCGCGCCGGCGGTGGCCACGTCTACACGATCGTGGTGGCCGAGACCGGCGAGCTGCTGGGGACCGCCGACGAGCGCCGCGCCTACGCCACGCTGCACCCGGGCGCCGTGTACTTGCACCAAGGCGAGCAGTACCTCGTCCGCGAGCTCAACCTGGTGGACCGGGTGGCCGCCGTCAGCGAGG
>JANLXF010000021.1:0-11930 GCA_031364965.1 Actinomycetes bacterium
ACATACCGCGGGACGTTATCGGTGCCGGTCCGTCCCTTCCGTGACCGGCGTCACACGAGGCACCGGCATGGGCTTTCGCCGCCCCGATCCCGGCCGCACCGTGCTGCTAGCCTTCGCCGGATGACGAAGCACCCTCACCCGGCGGGACCCGACCCGGAGCTGACCGATTACCGCGACCCCTCGGCGCGAGCGGCGCTGGAGGCGCTCGGCGCGTCCACGTGGCGAGCCGCGTTGGACTGGCTGTACGGCGAGGCTCTGCGCCGCCCGATGCACGCCGACAGCTACCCGCAGGCCCGCGAGACGTTCTTCGGACCGACGTCGCAGCCCGCCTCGGCGCCTCGATCCCCCAGCGCCTGGGACGCCGTCCTCGACGAGTTCAGGACCCGGGTGGCGCCCGCCACGTACAACGCACAGCACCCCGGGTCGTTCAGCTACTTCACGCCCCCGCCGCTGCCGTCCTCGATCGCCGGCGAGGTGCTCGCCCAATGGATCCACCAGGGGGTCGACGTCTGGCACGCCGGCCCGATCGGAACGTTCGTCGAGGAGGAGGTCACCTCCTGGCTCCGGGAGCTGGTGGGGATCGGCGAGGACGGCTGGGGCGTGCTCACGAGCGGGGGCGTGATGGCCAACGTCATGGCGATGACCGTCGCGCGCGATGTCTGGCTCCCGCGGATCCGCGGCACGGCGGGCGCGCCGCGCGGGGCGGAGCTCGAGGGCGTCCGGATCTACGTGAGCGATCAGGCGCACTTCTCGATCTCGCGCGCGCTCGGGATCCTGGGCATGCCCGACGACACCCTGCGCGTCCTGGCATCCGACGACGGCTTCCGTCTCCAGGCGGCGCCCGTGGCCGAGGCGATCGAGGCCGACCGGGCGGACGGGCTCACCCCCCTCGCGATCGCCGCGGTGGCCGGCTCGACGAACACGGGCTCGGTCGACGACGTACCGGGGCTCGCCGACGTGGCCGAGCGCGAGGCCGTCTGGCTCCACGTCGACGCCGCGTACGGCGGCGCCGCGCTCTTGTCCTCGCGCGACGCCCATCGCGTGCCTGGCCTGGAACGGGCCGACAGCGTGACGGTCGATCCGCATAAGTGGTTCTTCCAGGCCTACGACATCGGGGCGCTGGTGGTGCGGCGCCGCGACGACCTCCTGCGCACCTTCCACAAGTCGCCCGAGTACTACCGGTCGGCGCGGCCCGAGGACGAACCCCTCGATTGGTACCAGTACTCGATGGAAGGCACCCGGCGCTTCCGGGCGCTGAAGCTGTGGATGAGCTGGAAGCAGCTCGGCACCGACGGGCTCGGCGCGCTCGTCGAGCGCACGGACGACCTCGCCGCGTACTTCGCCGCGCGGTGCGCCGCCGAGCCCGACTTCGAGGCCGTCCCGGCCGAGCCCGAGCTGTCGGTCGTCTGCTTCCGCCACCTGCCGCCCGGGTCGGAGTCGTGGCCGCCCGGGGCGCTCGACCGCTATCAGGCGAGCGCGCAGCGGGCGCTCGAGGTGAGCGGCGAGGCGTGGGTCAGCGTGACGAGCCTGCGCGCGCGCACCTACCTGCGGGCGGGATTCGTGAACTACCTGAGCGTCGAGGCAGACGTCGACGCGATGATCGACGCCATCCGCCGGCTCTCAGAAGGCGTCCTCGAAGACCTGCACCTGGGCTGACCCGTCGGGCGAGAGCCGCACGCTCGCGACGTCGAATCGCAGCGCGTCGGGCCGCGCGCCCGTCGACTGCAGGAACGCCGACGCCACCGTGCGGAGCTTCCGCCGTTTGCGCGCGTCCACGGCCTCCCAGCCGTCGCCGAACCTCAGCCCCCGGCGGGACTTGACCTCGCAGATCACCAGCGTGGCGCCGCGCGCGAGGATCAGATCGAGCTCGCCGGCCGGACAGCGCCAGTTCCGGGCGACGAGCCGGTATCCACGTCGGCGGTAGGCCTGGAGCGTGGCGCGTTCCCCCGCCGCCCCCGTCTCGAGTCGCGCCTGCGTCATCGGCCGCAGGCTAGCCCGCGGCGCCGACACGCCACCGCGAGGCTACGGCGAGTCGGGGATCGTGGTCGGCTCGCCCGGCCGGGCGAGCTCCTCCACGTTCACGTCGCGGCGGGTCATCACGCGGACGTTCGCGACGAACCTCGCCGGGCGGAACATGTCCCACACCCAGGCGTCGCTCAGCTCGACGCGGACCCAGCCGTCGTCGAGGTTCGCGAGCTCCACCTTGTTCGCCAGGTAGAACCGCCGCTCGGTCTCGATCACGTAGGCGAACATCGGGAGCACGTCGCGGTACTCCCGGTAGAGCTCCAGCTCGCGTTCCTCTTCGAAGCGCTCGATGTCGTCGTCGCTCATCATGTCCTCCACCTTCTCACGCGCTCACGCGGGCGCGGCGGTCTCCCGCCCCATCCCGGGGAACGAGGGCTGGCCCACCCCGGCGAACGAAAGCCGGTGGATCCGCGTCGGTCCCAGCCGCTCGATCGCCTCCAGATGGTCTCCGGTGCCGTACCCCTTGTTCGCGTCGAAGCCGTATGCGGGGTATCGCCGGTGCAGCTCGTCCATGATCCGATCACGCGTCACCTTCGCGATGATCGAGGCCGCCGCGATGCTCGCGCTCACGGCGTCGCCCTTCTTCACGGCGAGGGTCGGGAAGGGCATGCGGGGCGGTGCGAAGCCGTCGGTGAGGACGTAGTCGGGCTCGGGGGTCAGGCCACAGGCCGCCTCACGCAAGAGTGCGATGTTGCAGCGGTGCAGCCCGCGCCGGTCGATCGCCGCGGGAGTGACCTTGACGACGGCCACCCAGGCCTGGGCGTGGATCCGCCCGAAGGCGTCGTCTCGCTGCCTGGGGCTGAGCTGTTTCGAATCCCGGATCCCGTCCAGCTCGAACCCCTCGGGCAGGATCACCGCGGCGGCCACCATGGGCCCGGCGAGCGCGCCCCTGCCGGCCTCGTCCACCCCCGCCACCCGCTCGAAACCCTGGTCCCAGAGCGCCCCTTCGTAGCGGACCATGACCGAACGCTCGCTCACCGAATCCCCCCGATCCGCGACGGCGGCCAGATCGTGACGAACGCCTGCCCGATCATGGTGTCGATCGGCACGTAGCCGAGCCCCTGCGGCGGCTGGAAGCGAGAGTCTCCCGACTCCAGCCGATTGTCCCCGAGCATGAACAGCATGCCGTCGGGAACGGTCTCGGGGCCGTAGGACGCCGAGTCGGTAGGCAGCTTCAGGTAGGGCTCGTCGACGCGATTACCGTCGACGTAGAGCCCGCCGTCCCGGATCTCCCACGTCTGGCCGGGCAACGCCGCGACCCGCTTGATGAAGTCCTCGTCCTGGGGCTGAGCCACCCCCACGCCTTCTCCCAGCCAATGCAGGAAGCCCCCCACGAGACCGCGATCGAGGCGTGCGTCGGGGTGAGGATCCGAGAACACCATCACGTCGCCCCGCTCGATGTCGGACACGCGGAGGCAGATGCGGCACACGAGGATGCGGTCGCCCTTCAGCAGGAGAGGCTCCATCGAGGGCGACGGGATGAAGAAAGCCTGGACCAGGAAAGACTTGATCACGATCGCGATCACGAGCGCGATCACGAGCATGACGGGGAGCTCGTGCCACGCGGATCGACTCGACCCAGGCGGATCCGCTCCGGGAGCGGTCGGCGCGTGGGGGGTCGGGGCTTCGTCGGGGATCGGCGCGTCGGCCGGGGGCTGCGCGCTCGCCCCGTCGGTCACGGACCTAGGCCTCGGCCTGCTCCTCCGCCTCGGCGGCGGGCTCGGCGTCGTCGGCGGGTGTGTCGTCGGTGGACTCGGCCGGCGCGGTCGTCGCGTCGCCGGCGGCGACCACGTCGTCGGATGCAACGTCGTCGTCTTCCCGCCCCTCGCCGATGTCCTCGGGCTCGTCGACATCGGCCGCTGCCAGCGCCGCCGCCTCCATCGCCGCGAGCTTCGCGTCGTCGATGCGGCGTTCCTTGATGCGCGCCTTCTTGCCGCGCAGCTCGCGCAGGTAATAGAGCTTGGCCCGGCGGACCGCACCGCGGGAAACGAGCTCGATCTTCGCGATCGAGGGCGAATGTAAGGGGAACGTCCGCTCGACCCCCACGCCGAAGGAGATCTTGCGAACGGTGAACGTCTCGCGAAGACCGCCGTTCTGACGCCGGATCACCACGCCCTGGAATACCTGGACGCGCTCGCGACTGCCCTCGACGACCCGGACGTGCACCTTGACGGTGTCACCGGGACGGAAGTCGGGGATGTCCGAGCGGAGGAACGGCTTTTCGATCAGATCGGTCTTGTTCATGGCAACGATTGTGGATGATACCAGTGACGGCGCCGGCCCCCGGGGCTACCCGGCCTCGGGCGGTTCCAGGTCGGGGCGGAGCCGCCGGCGCTTGTCCCGCGCGGCCCGGGCGCGCCACGCCTCGATCGCGGCGTGGTCGCCCGAGACAAGCACCTCGGGCACGACCATGCCGCGGAACTCCCGGGGACGCGTGTAATGCGGATGGTCCAGGACCCCCGGCTCGCTGAACGAATCCTGCTCGTGGGACTCCTCGCGCCCGATCACGCCCGGGATCAGCCGCGTGACCGCCTCGATCACGACGAGCGCGGGCACCTCTCCTCCGGACAGGACGTAGTCGCCCACCGAGACCTCCTCGGCCGGCAGGCCCTCGACGACCCGTTCGTCGACCCCCTCGTAGCGGCCGCAGATCAACGTGAGGTGCCGCTCGGCGGCCAGTTCCCGCACGAACGCCTGATCGAGTCTCCGCCCCGCCGGCGAGAGCAGCATCACCCGCCCCCGGTCGGGATCGAGCGATCCCACGGCGTCGAACACCGGCTGGGCCGAGAGCACCATGCCCGGACCACCGCCGAACGACGCATCGTCGACCTTGCGGTGTGGGTCCGTGGTCCAGTCACGCAGGTCGTGCACGCGCACGTCGAGCACCTCGGCCGCCACCGCCTTGCCCAGCAGGCTTTCCCTCAAGGGACTCTCGAAGATCCCCGGGAAGATCGTGAACACATCGATCCGCACCAGGCCGAGGCTAGCAGTGGACGACGGGAGACTTGCGCCCCCTTGCCCCCCGAACGGGGGAGCAGCGTATGCTCCGGCGGTCCAGAGCAGCGGACCTGAGCAGCGGGGAGGGGTTCCTTGATTTACGTCGTGCTCGCGGTGCTCCTCGGCGTCGCCGGGGTGATCGCGGTCGACGAGGTGCTGTCGCGCCGCCGGGTCGCCGCCCGGTCGATCGGACTCGACCGCGTCCTGCGCGAGCGGATCGCGACGCCCGCCCGCGAGGGCGCGAACCCGTGGGCGACGATCGGCGCGGCGGTCGAGGACCAGGAGAGCGAGGGATCGGACCCGGACCTCTACGAGACGCTGGACGTACGCACCGACCCCAGCCAGTTCCGCCCGCTGCTCGCCGAGGGCGTCGAGCAGAAGGTGTTCGAACTCCGCTGGGGGAACGACTACGCGATGGTGGCCAATCCCACCCGGTCGCAGCACTACAAGCTCGAGGTCTGGGAGGCCGACCTGCTCCCCTTGATGGACGGGGCACGCACGTCGGCCGATCTGGTGGCCGAGCGCCTGAGCGAGGAAGGGAACCTCGAGACCACGGGGGTCACCTCGCTCGTCGCCGCGCTGCACACCGGCGGGTTCCTCGACCCTCCGCCGATCGACGTCCCCGAGGCCGTCGTGGCGCATCTCGATCCGGCAACCCCGGCCCGACGCAAGATCCGGACCTTCGCCAAGACGCTCTCGATCGACTGGGCGGGGGCGAACCGCCTCGTCACCTGGTGCTATCGATGGTTGCTGCGGCCGTTCTTCCATCCCGTCGGCGCGATCGTGGGCGGTGTCATCGCGGCGGCCGGGTTCGCGGCGTTCATCGCCGCCCAGCGCACGGGCGACTACTCACTGGGCGACAGCGCGGCTCCGGCGGAGACGGTGATCCTCTTGCTGCTGAGCTTCGTGCTGACCTTCGCCCACGAGCTGGCGCACGCGAGCGTGATGACGCACTTCGGCCGCAGAGTGAAGAGCGCCGGCTTCATGATCTACTTCGGCTCGCCGGCGTTCTTCGTCGAGGCATCCGACAGCCTGATGATGGAGCGTGGCCAGCGGATCCTTCAGTCGGCCGCCGGGCCGTTCGCCGAGCTCGTCCTGGCCGGCATCGCGTCGCTCGTGCTCGTCGCCTTCCCCGACTCGGGGGTCGCCGACGTGCTGTTCAAGTTCGCGGTCCTGAACTATTTCGTGATCTTCTTGAACCTGATCCCGCTCCTCGAGCTCGACGGGTATTGGATCCTGTCCGACCTGATCCAGATGCCGGAGCTTCGGCCGCGCTCCTTGCAGTTCATCCAGAAGGACCTGTGGCACAAGCTGCGGGTGCGCGAACACTTCACGCCGCAGGAGATCGGGCTGGGGCTCTACGGCTTCGTCGGCATCCTCTTCACCATCTTCTCGTTCTACGGGGCGTACTTCTTCTGGGAGGAGATCTTCGGGGGCCTCATCAGCAGCCTGTGGAACGGCGGGGTCGGGCCGAGGATGCTGCTGTTCGTCTTGGCTCTCTTCCTGGGCGGGCCGGCGATCCGCGGCCTGATCAAGATGGTGCGCACGGTGGTCGGCCGCGTGAAGGCGATCTGGGCCAAGATCAAGTTCCGGCTCGAGACCTCGTGGCGGATCGAGGCCGCGGAGCTCATCGACGCGCTCCCCGTCTTCGACGACCTGCCGGGCGAGGTCTTGAGCGACCTCGCCGGGCGGGTGGGCCTGCGCACCGTTCGGCCGGGGCAGGTCGCGTTCCGGCAGGGCGACCGCGCCGACGCGTTCTACGTCGTCCGCAAGGGAGCGATCCAGCTCGAGGACGAGCACCCCGAGACGGGCGACACCCGCGTGCTCCAGACCCTCGGGCGTGGGGAGGCCTTCGGCGAGATGGCGCTCCTCACCACGCGGCCGCGGCAGGCGACGGCGCGCGCGGTGGGCGAGGTCGAGCTGTTCCAGGTCGACCGCGGTACCTTCGACCGGCTGCTCGCCGACTCGATCCACGCCCCCACGTTCGCGCCCACGATGCAGTCGCTCGCCGAGCTCCGCGAGCTTCCCGTCTTCCGATACCTGCGGAGCGAGTCGCTCTCCTACCTCCTCGACCACGGTGACTGGGTCGAGTGGGCGCCCGGCGACGAGCCGATCGTGCAGGGCGAGCCGGGCGACGCCTTCTACGCGATCGCGAGCGGCCAGGCCGAGGTGATCCGCGACGGCGAGGTGATCGCGTCGGTGGGATCGGGGGCCTACGTCGGCGAAGCCGCGCTGCTCACGGACGCGCCGCGCAATGCGACCGTGCGGGCACGCACCGCTGTGCGCGCCTATCGTCTCGATCGCGAGGGCTTCGAGCAGGTCGTGGCCGAAGGACTGCGCGACTCCGGGGCGACCTACGTCGCCGAGCGCACCGAGACCCACTGAGGAAGGGAGCACCATGGATTGCTGGACCTGCCGACGCACCGCCGTCGGGGCCTGTCGCTTCTGCGGACGGGGGACGTGCGAGGACCACGCCGAGACCCAGCCGTTCGTCCTCGAGCTGTTCCGCAGCCACGAGGTGACGCGCGCGCTGGTCGTGGAGGACGCGCTCTTCTGCGGGCAGTGCTCCCCGCGGCCCGACCCGATCGACCTTCCCGAGCTCGACGCGTGAGGGTCCCTGCACCGGTGACGCACGTCACATGTCCGGGTGACCTGCGTCACCGCGCCCCGTGTGACGGGAAGCACCGCACTTCCGTGACCGTGAACACCGACATCGCGCCCGACCCGTGCGAGCATCTGGTCATCGAGATCGAGCCCGAGACGGGGCTCCCGGATTACAGGAGGGCACGAGATGGCCGAGAAGAAGATCACCCCGCAGGCTCCCACCGCCGCCGCCGCCGCGCAGGACGAGTCCAAGGCCGCCGCGCGCGTGACGATGAAGAAGCTCAGCCACAAGAAGGTCTCGCGCAAGAAGGTCTCCCGCAAGCAGGTCGCGCGCTAAGACCCAGCACGACAGATCGTTGCGAACGGGACCCGGGCAACCGGGTCCCGTTCTTCGTGCCGGATGTCGTGGGGGGCTTCCCCCTCGCGGCGCAGGCTAGGTAGGCTGCCCCGATGGCCAGATCCGTCACCCCCGAGACCGCGCTCCGCGATGCGATGGCAGCCACGCCGTTCCTCGCGGCCGTCGACGAAAGCCGCGTGGGCGAGCTCGCAGCCGCCGGCGATGTGCGGCGGTACCGCAAGGGCACCTACCTCTGCCACCAGGGCGACGACGCACCCGACGTGTTCTTCCTGGTGGAGGGGAAGGTCGAGATGAGCTCGGTGAACCCCCATGGTTCCCGGGTGCTCCACGCGACCCTGGACGCCCCGCAGTTCTTCGGCGAGCTCGGCGTGCTCGGCGGCATGGACCGCAGCACCGACGCGGTCACGCTCACCGACAGCTCCGTCTGGTCGATCGACGCCGAGGACTTCGTCGCGTTCGTGACGGGCGAACCGGGCGCCGCTCGCGCCGTGATCCGCGCCCTCGCCGAACAGGTCACCGCGAACCAGGCCTTCGTCGACGACCTGCTGTTCCTCGACCTGAAAGGGCGGGTCGCCAAGCGTTTGCTCCAGCTCGTGACGTCGAGCTTGGAGCAGCTCCCCGACGACGGCGCGGTCGTGCCCGCGATCACGCACGCCGACCTGGCGAGCCTGTGCGGCGGCAGCCGCGAGAACGTCACGAGGATCCTCACCGACCTTCAACGGCGAGGCATCGTCAAGCGCGACGAACACCGCTACGTGCTGCGCAAGGTGGCCTCGCTCGCCAAGATCGCCGGGCTCTAGCGACCTCCGTCGTCCTCGGGGATCGTGAGCCCCGGGATGTCCCGGACGAGGATCCGCTTCGCGGTCACGTCCACCTCGACGATCACGTCACGGAGCGCCGGTACGAGGATCTCGACCCCGTCCTCGTCGGTCGCGACCCACAGGTCGTTCGCGGGGTTCGGGATCACCTCGGACACGGTGCCGAGCGATCGGCCGGCCTCCGTGGTCATCGCGCACCCCTCGAGCTCGAACGGCCAATACTCGCCCGGGCCGAGCTCGGGGAGCCAGGACTGGGGGATCTCGAGCAACGTTCCCGTGAGCGCTTCCGCCGCGGTGCGGTCGTGGATGCCCGCGAACGTCACGAGGGTCCGCTGGCCGTGCGCGTGCACCCGTTCCATCGTGAGCTCGCGGCCCTCGGGTGTGAACACCGTCGCGCCTTCGACGAAGCGGTCGGGGTTGTCGGAGCGGATCTCGACGGCGACCTCACCCCGGACGCCGTGCGCCTTCGCGATCCGGCCGACGACGACGGTCGGCTCTGGGGTCACCGGTCGACGATGTCGACGTACGCGCTGGTGCCCTGGCGCGTCGCCGCGACGCGCACGACGGACCGGATCGCCTTGGCCGTGCGTCCGCCGCGCCCGATCACTTTGCCCATGTCGTCGGGTGCGACCGACAGGGTGTAGCGGGCCCCGCGGTCGTCGAAGGACTCCGTCACCTCGACGCCATCGGGATCATCGACCAACTCGCGGGCGAGGAACTCGACGAGCTCCCTCACGGTCGGCTACGCCTCCGGCTCGGCCTCGGCCGGCGCCTCGGGCTCGGGAGCGTCGGCAGCCGTCGCGGGCTCTTCGACCGGCTCGGGGACGGACGCGTCGACCGGGTCAGGTTCCGGGGCATCAACCGGCTCCGGGGTCGACGCCTCGACCTCGGGTGCTGCTTCGGCCACCTCGGGAGCGGCTGGCTCCTCGACCACCTCTGGGGCGGGTGGCGCCTCGGCCGCGGCCTTGGCCTTGGCGGCCGCCTTCTTGGAAAGCTTGGGCGTGTCGGCCGGCTCGGTGCGCACGCGCACTTGCCCGGCCGCCGAGGGCCGCTCGGCGACGAAGACGTCCCAGATACCCGTCTTCACCATCAGGTTGCGAACCTGGGCACTGGGCTGTGCCCCGGTACGGAGCCAGTGGAGCGCCCGCTCCTGGTCGATCTCGATCAGCGACGGATCCTCGAGGGGGTGGTACTTCCCGATGTTCTCGATGAACCGACCGTCGCGGGGGGCGCGCTGGTCGGCCACCACCACCCGGTAGAACGGACGCTTGTTCGCGCCCAACCGCCGCAGCCGGATCCTTGTCGACATGCCTTCGTTCCTTCTCTTCTCGTCCGTTCGGTCGTCACCGCGTGGGAGGCATCTTCATCATGCCCGGCATGCGCTTGCCGCCCATCATCGACCGCATCATCTTCCGCGCGCCCTCGAAATCTTTGAGGAGCCCGTTGACGTCGGAGGTCGTCGCTCCGGATCCGTTCGCGATCCGCAGGCGACGCGACCCGGAGATGATACCGGGATTGCGTCGCTCCTCGACGGTCATGCTGAGGATCATGGCCTCGGCGCGGGTGAGCTCGCCCTCGTCGATCGCGCCGGCCATCTCCTTCATCATGTTCTTGCCCCCGGGCACACCCGGGAGCATCTTCAGCAGGTCCTGGATCGGCCCGAGCTTGCGCATCTCGCGAAGCTGGCCCAGGAAGTCCTCGAGCGTGAACTGGTTCTTCATCATCCGCTCGGCGGCTTGCCGGGCCTGATCCGCATCCATCGTCTCCTGGGCTTTGTCGATCAGGGTGAGGATGTCGCCCATCCCGAGGATCCTTCCGGCCATGCGGTCGGGGTGGAACGGCTCGAGGTCGTCGGGCTTCTCGCCGGTGCCCACGAAATAGACGGGCTTGCCGGTCACCGCCGTGATCGAGAGCGCGGCGCCGCCGCGCGAGTCGCCATCGAGCTTGGTGAGGATGAACCCCGTGGTATCGACCTCGCGCATGAACTCGCGCGCCTGGATCACCGCGTCTTGACCGGTCATCGCGTCGCACGCCATCAGGACGTGGTGCGGCTTCGTGACCTCCCGGATGCGGCGCGCCTGCTTCATCATCTCGGCGTCGACGTGGAGGCGGCCCGCGGTGTCGATGATCACCACGTCGGCGTCTTGGCGCTCGGCCTCCTTCAGCGAGGCCTTGGCGACCTTGACCGGATCCTTGCCGTCGGACACGACCGGGACCCCGATCTCGCGGCCCAGCGTGCGCAGTTGCTCGATCGCGGCGGGTCGTTCGAGGTCGGCGGCCACGAGCAGCGGGCGCCGGCCCTGCTTCTTCAGCATCCTCGCGAGCTTCGCGCAGGCGGTCGTCTTGCCCGAGCCCTGGACGCCGGCCATCAGGATCACGACCGGACGGGAAGGCCCGAGCTCGAAGGGGCGATGGTCGCCGCCCATCGTCGCGGTGAGCTCCTCGTTGACGACCTTCACGACCTGCTGGCCGGGTGTCAGGCTGCGCATCACCTCTTCGGACATCGCCCGCTCGCGGACCCGCGCCAGGAAGCCGTCGGCGACCTCGACAGCCACGTCCGCCTCGAGGAGGGCGGTCCGCATGTCGGCCAGGGCGTTGTCCACCTGCTTGGGATGGAGCTTGCCTTTGGACCGCAGCTTCTTGAAGGTGGCGTCGAGTCGGTCGGTGAGGGTGTCGAACATGGCCTTCCGGGCTTACCCGGAGGATCCGGGCTCAAGCGTAAGATTCTACCGGGGACGAGGGGGCCCCCGAGGCGATGGGTGATCAGCAGCTGCGAGACCTGGACATCGTCGCGGTCACGAGCCACGAGATGCGCTCGCCCCTCGCGGCGATCCGTGGATTCGTCGATACCCTGCGGCGGCGCCGGCACACGATGGATGACGATCAGGTCGAGGAGTTCCTCACCGTGATCGCGTCGCAGGCGGACCGGCTCACACGGCTCGTCGACGACCTGCTCGTGCTGGCCGGCCTGGAGGCAGGCGGCATCAAGGTCGCCGTCGAGCCGGTGCTGCTCGTGCCGTTCCTCGAATCGGTCCTGGCAGAGCAGCCCGGCGGCCAAGGCCGCGTCACGCTCAGCGTCTCGGCCGAGACGCCCGCCCCGATCGAAACCGACCCCCAGCGCCAGCACC
>JANLXF010000034.1:0-2132 GCA_031364965.1 Actinomycetes bacterium
CTCATCGGCCAGCCCTCGTCGGTGCTGTTCGCGAGCCAGGACGACTGGCGCGAGGCCGTGCGCCTCGCCTACACCGGAACCGAGCCCGGCGAGACGCACGACAAGGAGTGGCGCTTCAAGCGCGCCGACGGCTCCACCTTCCTGTGCCGCACGCGGGGCCTGCGCATCGATCCGGGCGGCCCGGACCAGGAATGGATCTGGAGCCTCGAGGACGTGACCGCGGAACGCGAGGCCGACGCCCGCGTGCAGCGCGCGCTGCGCGAGCAGGAGCTGATCCTGGCCAACGCCACGGTCGGCATCGTGTTTGCGCGCAACCGCGTGCTGCAGCGCTGCAATCCGCGCTTCGAGCAGATGTTCGGCTACGAATCCGGCGAGCTGATCGGCAAGACGAGCGCCGAGCTGTTCAGTTCGACCGAGGAATACGGCGGCGTGATCGAGAAGCTGTACGCGGAAATGGCGGAGACCGGCGCCTACACCGTCGAGCAGCGCGTGCGGCGCAAGGACGGCTCGATGTTCTGGTGCAAGGTGGTCGCCAAGGCGATCGACCCGAAAAATCCGGAAGAGGGCGCGATCAGCATCTACGAGGACATCACCGCCGAGCACGCGGCGCGCGCCTCGCTGGAGGCATCGCGCGACGCGGCGGAAGCCTCGCGCGATGCGCTCGAGCGCGCGGTCGCCGAGCGCACCCTGGAGCTGCAGGCGGCCAACTCGCGCCTGCAGGCGGAGATCGCCGACCGGCGGCAGGCCGAGACGCGCGCGCAGCATCTTGCGGACCACGACCCGCTCACCGGGCTGCCCAACCGCCGGCTGCTGGAGGACCGCCTCACCCAGGCGCTCGCCGCGAGCCAGCGCAACCGCAAGCAGACCGCGGTGGTGTTCGTCGACCTGGACCGCTTCAAGAACATCAACGACACGCTCGGCCACGCGGCGGGCGACCTGGTGCTGAAGGAAGTCGCCGAGCGCCTCATGAAGCAGCTGCGCGTCGTGGACACCGTCTGCCGCATGGGCGGCGACGAGTTCGTGGTGGTGCTGCCCGAAATCAAGCGCGCCTCGGACGCGGCCAATGTCGCCGCAAAGATCCTCGAGACCATGTCGCACCCGTTCACGGTCGCGGGTCGCGAGTTGAACATCACGCCCTCGATCGGCATCAGCGTGTTCCCGGACGACGGGCGCGACGCCGAAAGCCTGATCCGCAACGCCGATGCCGCGATGTACCACGCCAAGGGCACGGGGCGCGCACACTACCAGTTCTTCACCGAGCAGATGAACCAGGCGGCGTCGCGCCGGCTGGTGATCGAGAGCGACCTGCGCCAGGCGGTGCAGAACAGGGAAATGCGGGTGTACTACCAGCCGATCGTCGAGGCCGCCAGCGGCCGCGCCGTGTCCTACGAGGCGCTGCTGCGCTGGCAGCATCCGTCGCGGGGCGTGGTCGGTCCCGAGGAGTTCATCCAGGTGGCCGAGGACACCGGGATGATATTGACCCTGGGTGAATGGGCCCTGGGCGAGGCCTGCCGCTGGGCGGGCGCCGCCGGCACCGACAGCAGCCTGACGGTGAGCGTCAATCTCTCGGCGCGCCAGTTCGGCGATCCGAAGCTGGTCGAACTGGTGAAGCGCGTCCTGGAGAGCACCGGTCTCGCGCCGCAGCGCCTCGAGCTGGAAATCGCCGAGTCGGTGGCGATGCAGCAGCCCGATATCGTGCTTACCTCGCTCAACAAGCTCAAGGCGCTGGGCGTGCGGCTCGCGCTGGACGAATTCGGCATCGGCCTCTCGGGCGTCGCCTACCTCAGCCGCGTGCCGGTGGACGTGATCAAGATCGCCCGCTCGCTCGTCGCCGTGCCCCCGAGGGCGAACGAACGGCACCCGGTGGTGCCGGCGATCGTGGGCCTGGGCCACGCGCTCGGCCTGAAAGTCGTCGCCAAGGGCGTCGAGAACGAAATCCAGAAGGCGATGCTGGTCGCCTGCGGCTGCGACTACCTGCAGGGTTTCCTCACCGGCAAGCCGATGGACGGCGAGACTGCGGCCAAGCGGGTCGTGCCTGAGCCGGGTCGTGCCTGAGCCGGACCGCGCCTAGATCGTTTTCCCCCTCTTTTCCTTCAGCAGTTCTTCCGCGCCCTGGATGTTGATTTCCACGC
>JANLXF010000067.1:0-2585 GCA_031364965.1 Actinomycetes bacterium
CGGAGCACGAACGTGGCGCGAGAGCTGGCCGAGCGATGAGCGCGGGACTGGAAACGGTTCGGCCGAGCACATGGCGGCGGTTCGACGCGTGGGTCCGCAATCCCTGGGCGCAAGCGAGGTTCCTGTGGGCCGCGGCGATCGCCTACGTGGTCTGGACGATCGTGCCGGTCATGATCGCCGTCGCGTTCTCATTCAACGCGGGCAAGGCGCAAACCACGTGGCAGGGCTTCTCCCTCAACCGGTGGTACTCGCAGGACGTGAACTCGGTGTTCCAAGATCCCGAGCTTCGCTCGGCGCTCGCGCAGAGCTTCAAGCTCTCCGCGCTCGTGGTGCTGATCGCCGTCCCTCTCGGTGTCGCGTTCGCGATCGCGCTCGACCGTTGGCGCGGTCGCGGCGCCGGGTCCGCGAATTTCGTGATGCTCTTCTCGTTCATCACGCCGGAGATCGCGATCGGCGTGGGGCTGTTCCTCACGGTGACGAAGCTCCTGACCTCGGTCGGGCTGGGGTTCAAGTCGCAGGTGCTCGGCCTCTCGATGTACGAGCTTGCCTACCCCGTGATCATCGTGCGGGCACGACTCCTCTCGATCGGCAAGCACTACGAGGAGGCCGCGATGGACCTGGGTGCTTCACCCACCCGGGCGATGCGGCGGGTGCTGCTGCCGCTCCTGTCACCCGCGATCCTCGCGAGCGTCGCGATCGTGTTCGCATCCTCGATCGACAACTTCGTGATCTCGCAGCGGCTCTGCGCCTCGGCGGCGTGCCAGACGATCCCGATCGTGATCTACAGCGCCGCGCGCCGGTCGCCGCTCCCTTCGCTGAACGCGCTCGCGAGCCTGACCCTGTTCACGTCCACGATCTTGATCGCGCTCGCCTTCGTCGCCTACCGGCGTCTGACGGCGGGAGAGCGCGCGGCGGTGGGTGATTCGTGAGTGCCGGCCGTTCCCTCCGCGATCGGCTCCGCGTCGCGCCGGGTGCGAGCGCGGTCCTGCCCGGGATCGATACCCGCAGCACGCCCGGCGTGAAGGATCGCAAGGAAGCCGAGTCCGCGCGCCCGGCGCTCGCCGAGCGTCTCCATTCGCTGCAGGAGCGGCTGTTCGTCGAGGGGACGCGCTCGGTCCTCGTCGTGCTGCAGGCGATGGACACCGGTGGCAAGGACGGCACGATCGAGCACGTCTTCGGCACGATGAACCCGGCCGGCCTCGACGTGGCCGCCTTCAAGAAGCCGACCGAGGAGGAGCTGGCCCACCCGTTCCTGTGGCGCATCGAGCGGAGGCTCCCCGCGCCGGGCCAGATCATGATCTTCAACCGCTCGCATTACGAGGACGTCTTGGTCGTGCGGGTGCATTCCCTCGTGCCCGAGGACGTATGGGTGGCCCGGTACGACGAGATCATCGCCTTCGAGGCGAAGGCGATCGCCGCCGGCACCACGGTGGTGAAGTGCTTCCTGCACATCTCCTACGAGGAACAGCGCGAACGCCTGCTTGCCCGGCTCGACGACCCCGCCAAGCAGTGGAAGTTCAAGGAGGGCGACATCGACGAGCGCGCCTTCTGGGCCGACTACCAGGCGGCCTACGAGGACGTGCTCCGCCGCTGCAGCACCGACGCCGCCCCGTGGTACGTGATCCCCGCCGACCGGAAGTGGTACCGGAACTGGGCGGTGGCGAGCCTGCTTGCCGAGACGCTCGAGGAGCTCGACCCCGCGTACCCGCGGCCTACGCTGGATGTGGCGCGGCTCAAGGAGCGCCTGGCTCCCCCGAACTGACCACGCGTGCGCCGAACGCCCGTACCATGGGCCAATGGATGCCCGCGCCGTGCCGCTCGTCGTCGTGCTCGCCCTGACCGGCGCCGCCTGCACCGGGGGTGGGGAGGCGACCGGCGCGTCGCCCACGAGGGCCCCGACGAGCGCCCCGGCCGGAGACATGTCCCCGGGCGGGCCGGGCGGGCCCGCCACCGCCGTTCCCGACGTGCTCGACTTCACGGCGCCTCGGCTGGGCGGCGGCACGATCGACGGCGCCCAGTACGCGGGCGCGCCGCTCGCGATCTGGTTCTGGGCACCCTGGTGAACGCGGTGTCGGGCGACCGCGCCCGACGTCGCGCAGGTTGCGCGGCAGTACGAGGGAACGAAGGTGAAGCTGCTCAGCATCGCGGGGCTGGACTCCGAGGAGGCGGTCCAGGGGTTCGTCGACGAGTTCGGGCTCGCGTTCGACCATGCGTTCGACGAGAACGCCGAGCTGTGGCCGCGGTTCGACGTCTTCGCCCAGGGGCAGTGGGTGATGATCGACGCCGCCGGGAACGCGACCCTGGTCCCGTACGACCTCGATGCCGATCAGCTCCGCGAGCAGCTCGACACGTTGCTCGCCACCTGAGGCCGAGGACCTAGACCGGACGGCCACGTCCCCGGCGCGCATGCGCTCGACGCGAACGGCCCATCGGAGTAGGGACAGCCCCTCGGGCCCTGCCCTATCCTGGGGACACCCCCGAGCCAAGAGGAGCAACCCCCCGTGCGCCGTACCCTCAGCACCCTCGTCACGCTGTGCCTGGCGGTGGCCACGCTCGCCGCGATCCCCGCCAACCCGGCCCTGGCC
>JANLXF010000071.1:0-2480 GCA_031364965.1 Actinomycetes bacterium
GACCTCCTCGGCGCCGTCGAGGAACGCCTGCGCGACCGGCCGGCATCCCTCGGGCTGCGCGCCGGAGACCCGGTACGGCTTCTCCTCGACCGCGCCGATCGCGATCAGCTCGCCGAACGCCCGATGGATCTTCGTGAGGAGCGCGCCGCTCGCGATCGGGACCACCACGTGGTCGGGCAGCCGCCATCCGAGCTGCTCGGCCGTCTCGAACCCGAGCGACTTCGAGCCCTCGGCGTAGTACGGCCGCATGTTCACGTTGACGAACGCCCACGGCAGCGCCTCGGCAACCTCGCTGCAGAGCCGGTTCACCTCGTCGTAGTTGCCCTTGACCGCCACGACCTTCGCGCCGTAGACCTCGGTCGCGAGGATCTTCGCGCGCTCCAGGTCCTCGGGGACGAACACGTAGCAGTCCATGCCCGCCTTCGCGGCGTGCGCGGCGGTGGCGTTCGCGAGGTTCCCGGTCGACGCGCACGAGATGGCCTCGTAGCCGAACGCGCGCGCCATCGTGATCGCGACGCTCACCACGCGATCCTTGAACGAGTTCGAGGGGTTCACCGAGTCGTCCTTGACCCAAACGTGCGTGAGCCCGAGCGCGGCCGCGAGGTTGTCGGCGCGACGGAGCGGCGTGAACCCCGCGCCCAGGTCGACGCGCTCGATCGCGGGGCCGCCGGGCAGCAGCGACTCGTAACGCCAGAGCGACGCAGGGCCCTGCTCCGCCTGCTTGCGGAAGACCTCGCCGTCGACCGACTGCAGGTCGTACGCGGGCTCGAGGGGACCGAAGCACTCCTCGCACACCGTGAGGGGCTCCACCGGGTACTGCTGGCCGCAGATCCGGCACTGCAGTGCGGCGGGCGACGTGATCGTGGTGTGGGCCGTCACCACGTCACCGCCCCGTGATCGGCCGAACCCACCGTGCGGGCGTACTTCGCGAGCGCGCCCTGCGTGTAGCGGTACTCGGGCTGGACCCAGTTCGCGCGACGTGCCTCGAGCGTGCGCTCGTCCACCCGCATCTCGATCGTGCGCGCGTCGATGTCGATCCGGATCGTGTCGCCGGCCTCCACGAGCGCGATCGGCCCGCCGACGAACGCCTCCGGCGCGATATGCCCGACGCTGAAACCCTTCGTGGCGCCGCTGAACCGGCCGTCGGTGATCAGCGCGACGTCCTTGCCCAGACCCGCGCCCGCCACCGCAGCCGTCACGGCGAGCATCTCCGGCATCCCCGGCGAGCCCTTCGGGCCTTCGTAGCGGATCACCATCACGTCGCCGGGCACGATCTCGCCCGAGGTCAGCGCGTCGAACGCCGACTGCTCGGAATCGAACGGCTTCGCCGTGCCCTCGAATACGAGCCCTTCCGCACCGGCGGCCTTCACGACCGAGCCGTCGGGAGCGAGGTTGCCGCGCAGGATCGCGAGCCCGCCCCAGGGGTGGATCGGGTCGCCGTTCGGGCGCACGACCTCTCCGTCGGGCGCGGCGATCTCCATCGCGGCCAGGTTCTCGGCGAGCGTCTTGCCGGTGACCGTCATGGCGTCGCCGTGCAGGTGTCCGGCGTCGAGCAATTCCTTCAGGACGACCTGGATCCCGCCCACGCGATCGATGTCGCTCATCACGAACCGGCCGGCGGGTCGCACGTCGACGAGATGCGGCACCGTGCGGCCGATCCGGTCGAAGTCGTCGAGCTGGAGATCAACGTGCGCCTCGCGCGCGATCGCGAGCAGGTGCAGCACGGCGTTCGTGGACCCGGCCACCGCCATGACGACGGTGATCGCGTTCTCGAACGCCTGCTTCGTCAGGATGTCGCGCGGCAACGGACCGCTCTCGGCCACTAACTCCGCGGCCCGCGTGCCGGACTCGCGCGCGAACACCTCGCGTCGGTAGTCCACCGCCGGCGGCGAGGCAGAGCCCGGCAGCGACATCCCGAGCGCCTCTCCCACGGCGGCCATCGTGTTCGCGGTGTACATGCCGGCGCACGACCCCGTGCCCGGGCAGGCGGCGCGCTCGATCGCCAAGAGCTCGTCGTCGTCGATCGTGCCCTTCGCGTGGCCGCCGACGGCCTCGAACACGTCTTGGATCGTGATGTCCTTGCCCTTATAGGTGCCGGGAAGGATCGTGCCGCCGTACAGGTAGACCGACGGCAGATTCATGCGCGCCATCGCCATCAGCATCCCCGGCTCGGACTTGTCGCACCCCGCGATGCCAACGAGCGCGTCCATCCGTTCGGCGTGCAGCATGAGCTCGACGGAGTCGGCGATCAGGTCGCGGCTCATGAGCGACGCTTTCATGCCGTCGTGACCCATCGCGATGCCGTCGCTCACGGCGATCGTCGTGAACTCGATCGGGACCGCGCCGCCCGAGCGAACGCCCTCCTTCGAGAGCGCGGCGAGCTTGTCGAGGTGATAGTTGCAGGGCGTGACCTCGTTCCAGGACGAGGCGACGGCTACCTGGGCCTTGCCGAAGTCGTCCTCGCTGAACCCCACGGCGCG
>JANLXF010000077.1:0-8175 GCA_031364965.1 Actinomycetes bacterium
GCCGGTTCACGAACCCGCGCGCGATGAAGAAGGCCGGCGCCCCGGGGGCGTACGCGGCCGTGATACAGCACGTCGGGAGGACGACGGGCCGTCGCTATGAGACCCCCGTGCAGGTGTTCCCGAGGGAGGGGGGGTTCGTGATCGCGCTGCCGTACGGGCTGCAGACGGACTGGCTGAAGAACGTCCTCGCGGCCGGCTCCGCCACGATCGTGGCCGATGGGATCACCTACGCGATCGACCGCCCCGAGCTCGTCCCCACGGCCGAGGCCGCACCCGATCTTCCGGACAAGGAGCGGCGCACGCTTCATCGGTTCCACGTCGACCGGTGCCTGCGGGTGACTCGGACGGCGCGTGAGGAGGCATCGGCGCGAGCGGGTGTCACATCCTGAGCCGGGTGGCGGCTGCCCGGATAGGTCAGACTGCGCGGGACGAAAGGGGGCCGGATGAGACTCGAGCACAAGGTGGCGATCATCACCGGCGGCGGTTCCGGCATCGGCGCCGCCACCGCCCGGCTGTTCGCACGTGAGGGAGCGAAGGTCGTCGTCACGGGCCGGCGTCCCGAACCGATCGCCGCGGTGGCGACCGAGGTGGGGGGCGTGGCCGTCGCCGGCGACACCGGTGACCCGGGTCACGCGGCCGAGGCCGTGGCCGCGGCCGTCTCGGCCTTCGGCGGCGTCGACGTGCTCGTCGCGAGCGCCGGAGGAGCCGCAGGGGGCTCGGTGGGCGACATCGACGACGACGGATGGCGCCGCACGTTCGACACGAACCTGCACGGACCGATGATGCTAGCGCGCGCCGCCCTGCCGGCGATGCTCGAGCGAGGCGGCGGGTCGATCGTCCTTGTGGCGAGCGTCAACGGCCTGGCGGCGGCGCCGGACTCCGCCGCCTACGACGTCTCGAAGGCCGGGCTGATCGCCCTGGCTCGCGCGATCGCGGTCGACTACGGCGCGCGCGGGATCCGCGCGAACGCGTTGTGTCCGGGTTGGGTGATCACACCGATGGGCGACGACGCGATGGACGAGCTCGGCGCAGCGAAGGGGTTGAGCCGTCAGCAGGCGTACGACCTCGCCACCGTCGACGTGCCGATGCGGCGCGCCGGGACCGCCGAGGAGATGGCGTCGTGCTGCCTGTTCCTCGCCTCGGACGAATCCTCCGTCGTGACGGGCACATCGCTCGTGGCCGACGGCGGCGGCTACGCCGTGGAACTCACGAGCAAGGCGTTCGCCGGCGGCTAGCCGCCGCGCGCTGCTTAGACCATCACGACGAACGCGTCCACGTCGCAGCGAGGGTGACCCGACGTGGCATCGCAGTTGACCCAGACGCTATGGGGACCGTCGATCCCCCAACCGGAGCGCTGGATGACCATCCGGTACTGGGCGGTGGCCGCTTGCTGCGTCGCCGCGATCCCCACGCCATCGGTCGCCACGATGGAGGTGCCGAACTCCGGACCCTTGCTGCCCACCCAGGCGAAGGCGCGGCCCGTGAACGTCTTCAGGGCGGCGTATCCCTGCGAGGTGGAGTACCGCGAGGTTCCGTCGACGAAGTTCGAACCGGTCGCGGTGTTCCACGTTCCCGAATACGTCGGGACGGGTTGCGTGAGGCTGAACGGGCGGCCCTTGGACCACGCGCTGACGTGGCCCTGGGTGTCGGTCGCGCGTACGCGGAAATTGTACGGGCCGGCCGGGAACTCGATCGGCGTCGTATACGACCTGGCGCTCGCAACGACCGCAAGCGTCACCCAGGCACCGCCGCCGGTCCGCATCTGCAGCTGCTGGGACGCGATCCCGTCTGAGTCGTTGGCGATCCACGTCGCCATCACCCTGATGGTCTTGGTCGAGGTGACCACCCCCCCGGCGAACGAGAACATCGGCGTCGTCACCACGGGCGGACCTCCCACGGCCGGACTCAACCAGGACGAACGCGCGAGGTTCCAGTTCGCTTCCAGATACGACCCGCCCGTGTTCACCACGACCTGCGTCGCGTTGTAGTAGTCGTCCTTGCCGCAGTCCCAGATCGAGGTGGGGTTCACCTCGGTCGGGCAGAGATACTGGATCTGGCCCCCGTCGGTGAAATACGAGCCGCCGTCGTAGTAGCACATCGTGTCGTACTCATCGAAGCAGTGGGCGCCGCCCGAGGAATGCGGCGCGTTGAGTTGCACCGCGCCCAGGTTGTGACCGACTTCGTGCATGAAGGCCAGCGCGCCGTAGTCACCTGAACCGGGGTCGAGCTTGATCAGCGCGAGCTTGCCGATCGACCCGTCGTTGTTCGTGTTCAGCGCGGGCTCCGGTTGGGTATCGAACTCGGACGAGCCCTGCCCGGCGTACGGGTACGCCCCTCCCAACTGATCTACGAACACCGCGTAGTCCATGTTCGCGTTGGTGAAGCCGAGCCTGCTCAACGACGCTGCCAGATCCTCGAAGGTGTACAGACCGTCAGCCCCGATCGGGTCCAGCACCACGCTGGGGACGGCCACCGTGGCAGGGCTCCCGGTGCAGTAGAAGCGGTACTCCTGACTCCCCCCGGATGCCCGAAGCGCATCCGACGCCTGGGCGAGCCATCGGGGGATCAGCGCCCGGTTCGCGCTCGAAGGGACGCGGTCGCTCGGCACCCCGTACAAGACGCGGATGCGTTGACCGCCGGTGTAGTTCGTCTCGGTCGTCGTCTTGACGCAGGGAGCCGGAGCCGAGGGGTCGCGCACGGCGGCCTCCGCCCTACGGATGTCGATCGCCGTCGGAGCGGCGTCGGCTCCGTGCGTGCACAGATGCGATCGGGCGAACGCAACCGTTTCGAGCATCCCGCATGGATCCGGCGGGCGTTCGGCCGACGCCGGAACGGGCATCAGCAGCGCGACCACGAGCACGAGGACGAGCTTCCTCACGGTGCGGTAGGCAGGGAGGCGTACAGAGGAAGACATGGGTCACCCTACCGCCCGTCGGTCGCGAAGGGGAAGGGCGCCCCTGCGCGGAGCCAGGCTAGCGTTCGTACGCTCTGCCCGAGACGCGAGGGGATCCGCCGCGGTCGAGCCGTCGCCCTCAGGAGCCCTGCGGGGTGGACACGTTCGCCGACGGCTCGCGAACCGCGATCACGTTGAAGGCTGGGATCGGCCGCCGGAACCCCTTGAGTATGAGCGCACCCACAGGTTCCACGTCGACCGCTTCCTCGACCTCCGCGTGGAGGCTCTGGGCGATCAGCACCTGGCCGGCCGTCGCTTCGTCGGCGAGCCGAGCCGCGAGGTTGGTGACCGCGCCGATCGCCGCGTAGTCGGATCGCCCTTCGAACCCGACCTCGCCGCACGTCGCGTAGCCGAGCGCGATGCCCGTGCCCAGATCGAGGTCGTACCCGCGCTTGCGCCACAACGGCGTGAGCATCGCCATCTCTTCGCGAAGGGCGCAGGCCAGTCGCACCGCCTGCAGCGAAGCGTCGGGGACCTCGTGGGGGTCGTTGAAGAAGAGCTGTACCCCATCGCCCTCGAGGAAGCCGACGGTCGCATCGAAGCGTCGCACGAGACCGCCGATCACCTGGTGGAACTCCCCGAGCACCTGCATCAGCTCCTCCGGCTCGACCGTGTCGACGAAGCTGGTCCACCCTCGGAGGTCGGAGAAGAGCATCGCGACCTCGCGACGATGGCTGCGGAGGATCGCGTCGTCACCGGACGTGACGATCGCGTCGACGAGCTGCGGAGAGAGGAACCGCCGGAGTTTCCGAACCCTCTCGAGCTCCACGACCTGGGTCTGCACCCGTTCCTCGAGCGTTCGATTCAGCTCGGTAAGCTCCGCGGCCTGCGACGTGATCGTGTCGTGATAGCGCTTGATCCGCAGGAGCGACCGAACCCGTGCGAGCAATTCGTCCTGGTCGAACGGCTTGGCGATCAGATCGTCCGCGCCTGCCCGGATCGCCTCCGTCCTCTCCGACGTGCTGGCCGTGATCATGATCACCGGCAACATCGCGGTGTCCTCGCGCTCCCGGATCTTGCGACACACCGCGTACCCGTCCGGCTGCGGCATCACGACGTCGAGCATCACCAGGTCCGGCTTGGCCGACGCGACGAGCTCCAGCGCGTGGGCGCCGTCGGTCGCGGAGACGACGTCGTAGCCCCGCGGCACGAGCACGGCTTCGAGCAGCCGCACGTTCGGAGCCACGTCGTCCACGACCAGGATCCTTGCGTCGCCGCTCATCCGAGCCGTCCCTCGCAGTGCTGCCGAACGATCCGGATCAGCTCTCGCACGTTCACGGGCTTCGACACGTAGCCGTCGAAGCCCTCCGCCAGGAACCGCTCGCGATCCCCCCGCATCGCTTGTGCGGTAAGGGCGAGGACAGGGATCGTCGCCGTGCGCGCGTTCGCGCGCAGCCGATGCAGCGTTTGCACACCGTCGAGGTCCGGGAGCTGGATGTCCATCAGCACGAGGTCCGGCGTGTGCTCAGATGCCATGTCGACCGCCTCGACGCCCGTCGTCGCCTCGAGCGTTCGGAACCCGGTCGCGACAAGGATGTCACGGAACAGCTTCATGTTCCTCTCGTTGTCCTCGACGACGAGGATCCGCTCGCCCGTCATGACGAGAACGAGCTCGCCGGCAGCGCGAAGGTGAAGGTGCTCCCGTGGCCGAGCTCGCTCTCGAGCCAGAGGCGTCCTCCGTGGAGCTCCACGAACCGTTTCGAAAGCGCAAGGCCCAGGCCGGTTCCCTCACGCTGCCCCACCCCTGTCTCGCTCTGCTGGAACTCCTCGAAGATCCGAGCTCGATCCTCGGGAGCGACGCCCGGGCCGGTGTCGGCGACGGAGACCCTGACCTCGCCGTTGACCCGCGTCGCGCTCACGTCGACCTCCCCACCGGCGGGCGTGAACTTCACCGCGTTCGAGAGCAGGTTGAAGATGACCTGCTTGATCCGTCGCTCGTCGCCATCGACCACGTCGACCTCCGGGTCGGCGGCGAATGCGACGCGGACCCCTTCCTCCGTCGCGCGCTCGCGCACCATCACGACGCCGCGCTCGAGCGCCTCCCGGAGTGAGAACGGGTGGACCTCGAGCTCGACCTGCCCCGCCTCGACCTTGGAGAGATCGAGGACGTCGTTGATCAGCGAGAGCAGGTGGTTCCCGGAGAAGATGATGTCGTCGAGGTACTCCGCCTGCTTCGGGTTGACGGGCCCCACCATCTCGTCGTGCAACACCTGTGAGAATCCGATGATCGCATTCAGCGGGGTCCGCAGCTCGTGGGACATGTTGGCGAGGAACTCCGACTTGTGCTGACTCGCCGCCTCGAGCTCGGTGTAGAGGCGGCGAAGCTCGTCGTTCATCCGGTTGACGTTCGCGCCCAACGCGCCGAGCTCGTCTCGGTTGTCGACCTCGACGCGGCCGGAGAAGTCTCCCGAGGCGATCGCGGCGACGCGGGTGTCGATCTGCTGGATGGGCCCGATCAACGACCACGACAGGACGAATCCCAGCAGCAGAGCGAGCGCGATCGCACCCGCAGCCACGCCGATGAAGAGGGTCCGTGAGCTCGAGAACGAGCTTTCGTTGTGGGCGATCAGCTCCTCGACTTCCGCTTCGGTCCCTTCCGCCAGGTACTCGGCGTCCTGGTCAAGTTCTCGAGTGAGCTGTTCGACGTGCGCTCGCACCGGCAGCATCTCGTCGAGAAGCTTCCCGTCTTCGAACGAGATCGTTGTCCTCTCGCCGTAGAGAGGGATGATCACCTCCTGGAGCAACCTCGAGAGCTCATCGGCCTTCCTCCTGATCCCGTCCAGGATCTTCTGGTCGTCTTGAGGAGGCGTGAACAGGAGCTGGTCCGCCGCCGTGCGGGCCCCGATCCGTTTGGCCGCGTCGACCGCGAACAGGTCCACGAGGAGCGAGTACGTCCCGCGGACCTGTGGGGGCGCGACATCGGGCCAGACGACGTTGAACTCCTTCGCAACGTTCACCGCCAGCACGCCGCGTAGGTGCTCGGCTTCGGCCTGGAGTTGGCTGTACTGGACGGCCCGCTCTTGGAGGGGCCCGACGCTCGCCACGAGGTCGTTCGACTGCCCGAGCACGAGTTGCCCCAACAGGCCGACCGCGACCAGCAACAGGGATGTGCCGACGAACGCGATCAGCAGCTTCGTCCGAACGTTGGCCGGCAGGCGCGCGACGACCCGGACGAGCGGATCGCCGATCCGTCGCCGTGCCTGCCCGGCCACCGGCGACTCTCGCTGTTCGTTCGACATCCTAGACTTCGAGGACGGCGGTGCCGCCGACCATGTTCGTGATCAGCCACTTCCCCTCGATGCGAGCCACGTCGAAGTCGGCGGTCGTGGTCGACACAACCTCGCCGGTCTTCACTTCGATGTAATGGCATTCGAAGTGCAGCGTTCCGCGGTCGCCGTTGATGGTGATCTCCATCTTGTACGCCGGGTGATCGGAGATCCACTCGTTCTCGGGCGCGAAGGGCGCCGCCTTCTCCAGCCAGAACGCTCGGATCTCGTCGAGTCCGGACGCGGTCACCCCCGGGCCAACCGTCATCGTCGCGTTGGGCGCGTACAGGCTCATCATCAGATCGATGTCCTTCGACGTCATAGAACCGTGGAAGTCCTTCTCGATCTGGTCGATCTCCCACATGTCCTGGAATCGTCGGGACTGGTCGCCTGTCGAGTCGGCACCCGAACCGCTACAGGCGACGAGCACGACCGAGAGGAGAAAGACGCCGAGTGCGCCTCCGGTCACGAGCCTCCGCATGTGTCGTCCCCTTTCCGCTCAGGCCGTCGGGCCGTCGGTGCCCGGCGATGTTCACACCGCCGAGCCGTTCCGTCTAGAGGCTAGGGAGCGCACAGGTCTCGGGCCACCAGGCTGACCGCCCTTGCCTGGGGGTGCCAGCACGGTACTGCCCTCGACCTCGTCACTCCATCCTCCCTTCGCAGAAGCTGCGGACCTGCTCGGGAAACGTGCTTACCTGGATCGGCTTCTCGAGCCATCCGGCGAAGCCCGCTTCCTCGAGCCAGTCTTCGCTCCCTTCGAGCGGCGATGCGCTCATCGCCACCACCGGGATGAGAGCCGTTCGCTCGTGTGTCGCGAGCCTCCGTGTGGCCTCCACCCCATCCAGGTCGGGGAGCCGGAGGTCCATCAGGATCACGTCCGGCAGGTGCGCCCGCGCGAGGGCGATCCCCTGCGCGGCCGTTGCCGAACCGAACGTCCGGAACCCGGCGGCGCTCAGGACGTCGAGGGCGAGCTTCCGGTTCCGGTCGTTGTCGTCGACGACGAGGACACTGGTCACGGGCGTATCCTCGGGTCATGCCGATCCGCGTCGTGATCGCCGACGATCATCTCCTCGTGCGCGAGGGCGTCCGGCGGCTGCTCGAGACCGAGCCCGATATCGAGGTCGCGGCGGTGTGTGGCGACCTCGACTCCCTTCTCGCCGCGGTGGCGGCGGAGCATCCGGACGTCGTCGTCACCGACATCCGCATGCCGCCCGACAACATCGATGAGGGGATCCAGGCGGCCCAACGGCTGCGGACCACGGATCCCGACGTGGGCGTCGTGGTGCTGAGCCAGTACGAGACGCCGAGCTACGCCCTCGCCCTCCTCGAGGGCGGTAGCGCGGGCCGTTCCTACCTCCTCAAGGAGCGCGTCCAG
Source organism: Actinomycetes bacterium (assembly GCA_031364965.1). Lineage (GTDB taxonomy): Bacteria > Actinomycetota > UBA4738 > UBA4738 > HRBIN12 > JAOUEA01. The sequence goes on from JANLXF010000077.1 coordinate 7,595, forward strand.
GAACCGGAACAGCTCGTGTCGGCGATCCGGGCCGTCGCAGGCGGCGGCTCGGTGATCGACCCGAAGGTCGTCGAGGCGCTGGTCGCGGAGGACGCCCGAGGCGAGCAATCGCCGATCCGCCGATTGACCGCGCGTGAGCGTGACGTGCTGCGGGAGATGGCGGCGGGCAGGAGCAACGCCGCGATCGGTGAGTCCCTCTTCCTCGCTGAGCGGTCGGTCGAGAAGGTGATCCATGCGATCTTCCTCAAGCTCGGGCTCACCTGGGAGCCATCGGTCAACAAACGCGTCATGGCCGTGATCCTCTACCTGGCAGAGAGCGACTAGCGTCATCGCGAGAGCGGCAGGGACCCGGCCACCGTGGTCCGGTCGTCCCCCGCGGTGATCGTCACCCGGCCGCCCAGCGCTTCGACACGATCGTGCGGGGCGCGGCGTTCCGAACCCAGGTCGCCGTCCGCGTCGATCTCGAACGCGACCGCGCCCACCTCGCCACGGACGCTCACCGCGACCGGGGTGCCGGCCGGCGCGCGCTCGAACGCGTCCAGCGCGCAGAAATAGACGGCGCCGGCGATCTCCGACGGCAC
>JANLXF010000115.1:0-5406 GCA_031364965.1 Actinomycetes bacterium
CCCGGGCGCCCGCTGCGCGTTCGGCCGGTACAAGGACCCTGGGAGCCCGCGCGTTGGGCACCACCCGGTAGCGCTCGAGGACGTCGGCGCCGGCAGGTGGCCGCCCCAGCGCCACGCCGATCCCCCGCACGCCCCCCCACAACACTTCGGCGATCCAGGCGAGATCGGAGCTCGCACCGGGGCCGAGGGACGTGCGCATGTCGGTCACGGCCGCAAGGCTAGCCCCCGGCGGGGGGTCGCGGCCGGAGGATCACCGGTTCACCCGCGAGGCAGACCGAGCGCGTAGATCCTGCCGTCTCGCACGCCGACGAACAGGCGTCCGTCCGAGATCGCGGGCGAGGTGCTGATCCCGCGAGAGAAGAACCCGCCCTCGAACTTCCAGCCCGAGTTCCACAGCTCGTCTCCCGTGGCGGCGTCAAGCGCATACAGACGGTGATCGAACGACCCGAGGAACAGGATGCCGCCGGCGTACGAGGGCGACGACGTGCTGTAGTCGGCCAGCGTCGCCCGCCATGCGATGCGGCCCTCGGCGACGTCGAGCGCGACCGCGTGGCCCGTCATCGTTCCGTTCGCCAGGGTCTCTCCCGTCGTCACGTAGACGCGTCCCTCGGCGACGGCCGGGGCCATCCGCACGACGCCGGTGGCGCCGTCCACCAGCGCGTCGGTCCGCCACTGCTCGCGGCCGGTCGCGGCATCGAAGGCGTACACCCTCCCCCGGTCGGTGCCCACGAAGACACGACCGCCCGAGACGGCGGGCACGCCGCGTCCTCGGCCCCAGATGTCCGCGCTCCACTCGAGCTCGCCGGTCGTCGCGTTCAGCGCGAACACCCGCTGCTGGTCGGAGGCGACGAAGACGAGGCCGTTCGAGGCCGACGCCGCGTCCCACACGGTCCAGGTGTGATAGCGCCAGTTCCGTCGTCCCGTGGAGGCGTCGAACGCGTAGACGTCGCCGCCTCGCGATCCCACGATCACCTGGCCCCCGGTGACGAGGGGCGGCGCCGTCACGGCGCCACCCAGATCCCGGCGCCAGCGCACGGCGCCCGTCCCCGCCGCGAACGCGTACAGGTATCCGCTGTCCGAACCCACGAACACCGCGCCACCGGCAACCGCCGGTGAGGACCGGACGGGGCCCCCGGTCTGGCGCGACCACAAGATCAGCCCCGCGTTGGCACCCAGGGCGTAGAGCCGGCCGTCGTCGGAGCCCACGTAGATCACGCCGTTCACGACGGCGGCCGAGGAGTTGACGCCTTCCTCTGACGGCCGGGTCGCGCGAGACCACTTGATCTCGAGGCGGTCGAGCCGATCTGCGGAGAGCGCCGGGCTGGTGGCCACGCCGGTCCTCGCCGGGTTCGCGTGGTACTGCGGCCAGTCCGCCCTCGCGGACAGCGCGAACGAGAGCGTCAGCGCGCACGCGGCCACCGCGATGCGGGCGGCGGCGTGCCGGGGGGGTCGACCGAACATGGGTGCCTCCAGGTACGGGGGGAAGGCGCATCCAGGCTACCGGGAACCGTGCGGGCGGCACGGGCGGACCCGCGTGCCGCGGGGATCAGACCTCGGCGGTCTCGAGGCGCTCGCTCGACGCGGCGAGATCCGGAGCGGTTGCATCCCGGAGCGCCGCGAGGAAGACGTCGATCCGCAACGCGTCCCGCCACCGCAGGAGGACGGCGGTGTAGGCCGCGCCCGCCGTGATGAGGAACACCGCGAGACCGGGAACGGTGGCCCCGATCGTGAGGCGCACCGCGAGTCCGATCCCGCCGACGCAGAGCAACGCGCCGGCGACGACGATCGCGTACCCCCGCCCGAACGGTCGCATGCCGAGGAACCACCACACCTCGGTCAGGGCCAGCAGGTTGTCCACGACGATCGACACCGCCCACGCCACCGCCGCCCCCTCCATGCCGAACCGCGGGATCAGCAGCAGGTTGAGACCCACGTTCAGTCCGATCGCCACGGCCGTGTTCACGAGGTTCCACGAGCTCTTGCCGCCCATCAGCAGCACGACGGTGACGTTGCCCGTCCCAAGGTTCACGAGCATCGCGACGGCAAGGATCGCCAGGGCGTCCTGGCCCGAGGTGAACGCGGGCCCGAACACCCGCAACAGGAGCGGGGCGAAGCATGCGAGGGTCAGAAGCAGCGGCCAGGAGACGGCGATCAACCACCACGTCGCCGTCTGGTAGAGGGTCTGGGCGCCGTCCCGATCCTCGCGCGCGAGCAAGCCGGCGATCTGTGGCGCGATCGCCAGCCGAACCGCCTGGAGCGCGAAGGTTCCCACCATCACGATGCGGCTGACCGCGGCGTAGACGCCCACCTCGGCGGTCGGACGGAAGAGGCCGAGCAGGAGTACGTCGAACCACAGGACCGTGACCTGGAACGCGGCCGCGACCCCGCGGGGCGCCGAGAAACGCCAGAAGGAGCGGGCGATCGCGACGATCGGACGGGCCGGCAGATCGCCGGGCACCAGACGCCGGTGCACCCGCGCGAGCGCGATCATCGCGGCGACGCACGCTGCGGCCTCGGGCAGTCCCAGGCCGGTCGCGATCCATGCCGAGCCGAGGCCGGCGGCCAGGACCGGGGCCACGAGCACGGGCTTGAGCGCGGGGGTGAGGACGCTGTCGATCGCGACGAACGGCAACATCGTGCCGAAGCCGCGCGACGCGGCGAGGGCGACCGTCGCCGTCGTCGCAAGCGGCAGGAACGGCGCGAGTCCGCGGATGAACGCCGCACCCTCGGCGCGGCGGTCGCCCACGAACCAGATCGCGAGCCGATCGGCGCCCAGCCACATGACGAGCCCCAGGACGGCCCCGGCGATCGCCGCGGGGACCACGGCGACGGCGATGATCGAGCCGATCTCCTGCGTTCGGCCCAACGCGCGGGCCCTCGAGACGAACCGCACCACGCCGCTGTCGGCTCCCAGCTCCGCGACGTTGGCCGCGATCGTGAACACCGCGATCGCGCCGAAGACCACGCCTGCGCCCCCGGGCCCAAGCGTCCGCGTGATCATGATCGCGAGGACGAACCCGAGTGCGCCGGCGAGCACGAACCCCGCGAGGTTCAGCGTGCCGCCGCGCGCGACCGACCGGAGCTCGGGCCGCGCGGGGGGCGCCGAGATCCGGTGCTCAGACACCACGGCCGGACCGGTTCGCCCAGGCCTCGATCGTCTCGGGACGAACGAGACGGGCCGAGACCGCGAGCGCGAGGTACGGGCGCCGTTCGAGAGGGCGGCGCCGGATGCTCCGCCACGCCCAACCCCGCGCATCCGACGGACGGCCGAGCGCCGCCTGCGCGAACGCGAGCCGGCCATAGAGCCGGGCCGCGTTCCGCCGGTCCACGAGCACCTCCGGATGCTTGGCGGTCAGGTAGACGATCGCGTCCGCGATCGTCTGCCAACGTGCGGTGAAGAACGAGTCGCCCGAGCGATACACGCGCACGAGCGGTTCACGTACGGCCGTGATGTCGCCCACGGCGACCGCTCGCAACAGCCACTCGTAGTCCTCCCCATAGCTCCCCGGGATCGCCTCGTCGATCGGGCCGATCGTGGTCTCGAACGCGCGCCGCCGGACGACAACCGTCGAGGGGTGGATCTCGGTCGCCCGCGAACGCAGCAGAACCTCGGGCGTCACGCGCTCGTGCGCGCAGACGCGCGCGATGCGTCGTTCCCCCGCCGCGACCTCGATCCCCGTCACCGCGACGTCCGCCCCCGATGCCTCGAGCGCGGCGAGCTGATGGGCGAGCTTGCCGGGCAGCCATTCGTCGTCGTCGTCGCAGAACGCCAGCACTTCGCCGAAGCCGCGCTCGGCGCCGGTATTGCGCGCACCCGCGAGACCCGGGGTGCGGTCGTTGGACACGACGCGGAGCGAGCGGTCTCCCCCTTCGCGAGGGGCGACGTCGCCGAGATCGAACGACGGGCTCTGATCGAACACGACGAGGCATTCGACCGTACCGGGGTACGCCTGGGACAGCACCGACCGGATCGCGCGGCGCAACAAGACCGGGCGTTCGCGCGTGGCGATCACCACGCTCACGGACGGCCAGTCGGCCGAGAGGGGCTCGCTCATGCCGCCCGACCTCGATAGCCGCCGACGACCCGCAGAGGCAAGGTGATCGCGCCCACGATCACCCGGTCGCGCCGTGGCATCTCGTTGCGCCACGCGTCGTCGGCCACGATCTCGACGGGCCCCGTGCGGAACCGCATGGGGTTCCCCGAGATCGAGTGGTCGACGCCGAGCACCGCGGTGCGCTCGTCGGCGAAGCCGGGGTCCGTCGATGCCACCCCCGTCTGCGCGAGGATCTGTCGGGCCCACGGCCCGGGCGCGCGGACCACGTCCTCGTACCGGGCGGCGGGACGCAGGGACCCGGGCGCCAGCCTGAGGACGGCGAACGCCGCGTTCGTGGCGAGCCAGCGGACCGCCGTCTGCACCGGGCCGGTGGTGGCCATGAAAGAGTCCGGTGCGTCGGGTCGCGCCACGGTCTTGCCCCAGGAGAACGCGACCGCACGCGGGTCGCGCACGAGCTGCAGCAAGCGAACGTCGATCCCCGGTACATGGCGCAGGACGGCGGCCGTCGAGACCTGCTTGGAGGAGTCGACGATCATGCGCGCATCGGCGGTCTGGGCCACCGCCTCGTACACGCGCCCCATCAGGTCGGCGTAGGTGCGCAGGCGCCGGGCGAAGGCCGGGGCGAGCCACGGCGCAAGCAGCAGCGGCAGGTAGCGGTTCCGGTCGACCGATCGCTGCAGCCGAAGGATCTCCGCCGCGTCGATCGAGTCCCACCCTCCGACCGCTCGGCGCCCGACCGCGTCCCAGAACCCGCACCGCCGGAAGGCCTCGCCGCACCCGCATCGCTCGTCCCTCATGAGCCCGCGATCCCACAGGAATACGAGCTCGCCCACCGAACAGGCGCCGGGCGCCTGCCCGAGGATCCGGTCGACGAGGGTGCTCCCCGAGCGCCCGAGCCCGCCGATGTAGAGGACGGGAAGGTTCAGGATCGCTCACCCCACAGGGCGTACCCGTACATCGCGATCAGCGGAGCGGTGATCGCAGACACGACGGCCCATTGACGTGGGCGGAGCGACCGGCGCCATTCGTCGTCGACCGTGACCGCGATGGGGCCTTGCAGCAGCCGCATCGGGTTCCCGTCGACCGTGTGATCGACCCCCAGGTCGGCGACGCCGTCGTGCATGAACGCGAGGTCCCCATGGGCAACCTCCACCTCGGCCCAACGCAGGACGTCGGCGACGGTCTGCGCCGGGCGAGCGACGAGGTCCTCGTACCGCAGGAACCGCGACGGGACCCTCCGCGTGCGCACCACATGTGCGGCCGCGTTGTACAGCAGGTAGCGGATCGACGCGGCCGCCACGCCGTACCGCGGCAGATGATCACGACCGTCCCCGTCGGCGCGGACGATCTC
>JANLXF010000130.1:0-12321 GCA_031364965.1 Actinomycetes bacterium
CCGACTCGGGGGAGCAGGCGCTCGAGATCGCCGACATGCTCGTGCGCTCGGGCTCGCTCGACCTCGTGGTGGTCGACTCAGTCGCGGCGCTCGTGCCCCGTGCCGAGATCGAGGGCGAGATGGGGGACACGCATGTCGGACTGCAGGCCCGGCTGATGTCCCAGGCGATGCGCAAGCTCGCCGGAACCCTGTCCAAGTTCGACACCTCGGCGATCTTCATCAACCAGCTCCGCGAGAAGATCGGCGTGATGTTCGGCAGCCCGGAGACCACACCCGGCGGCCGTGCGCTCAAGTTCTACTCCTCGGTGCGCATGGACGTCCGCAAGATCGAGAACCTCAAGGACGGCACCGACGTCGTCGGCTCCCGCACCCGCGTGAAGGTCGTCAAGAACAAGGTCGCGCCGCCCTTCCGTCAGTGCGAGTTCGACATCATGTACGGCAAGGGCATCTCCAAGGAAGGCTCTCTGATCGACGTCGGCGTCGACCTCGAGATCGTCAAGAAGGCGGGAGCCTGGTTCACCTACGAAGGTGAGCAGCTGGGGCAGGGTCGCGAGAACGCGAAGACCTTCCTGAGCGAGCATGTCGAGATCCGTGACGAGATCGAGCGCAGGGTGCGTGAGGCGGTCGGCCTGACCGGCGCCGGCTTCGGTGAGGCCGACGAGACCCCGATCGAGATCGTGCCCGACCTCGTCGTCGACACCGTGCCCGACCTGGCACTGACCAAGGACAAGGCGGAGCCCAAGGTCAAGGCGAAGGCCGAGGCGTAGGCCCCGTGCCCGAGGCCGCCCGTCAAGCGGGGCGATCGCGGTCGCGCGGACAGCCCAAGACACCGAAGAGTTGCCACGAGCGAGCGCTCGGGCTCCTGGCGGTGCGTCCGCGCAGCCGACGGGAGCTCGAGCAGCGGCTCACGGCAGCGGGGTTCGATGGCGAGGAAGTGGCCGACGTGCTCACGCGGCTCGAGCGGGTCGGGCTGGTCGACGACGGGGACTTCGCCCGCCAGCTCGCCGAGCAGCAGTTCGTGCACAAGCGCGCGGGCCGCCGGGCGGTGACGAGCGCGTTGATGGCCAAGGGCGTGGCCCCGAACCTGATCGAGGCCGTCGTGGCCGAGGCCGCCGAGGACGAGGAGACCCGGGCCGGGGAGTTGGCTCGTTCCAAGGCGGGGCGTATGGGGTCGGTGGACCCGGCCAAGGCGTTCTCCCGGTTGAGCGGCTTGCTGATGCGGCGGGGGTACGCGCCCGAGGTCGCACGCACGGCCGCGCGCAAGGCCCTCGAGGTCGACGACCCGGACTAGGCCGTCCGGGCCCTTGTCTGAGCTCGTGGTGCGCCGTAGCATCGGGAGCCTACGAGAGGACTACCTACCGACGCGACGTTCGAGCCAATCGTGAGCCTTCGACCCTTGACGATCATCCAGCCAGACCGTGCCAGACCCAACGCCCCTCGCGGGGACCGTTGCGTGCACGACTAGACGCGCTCACACGCAAGACCAGCGAACGTCGGCTCGGCCAGGGCCTCTCCTCGACGATGCGACGTAGGAGGCACCATGGTCCAGCTGCTGGTCGGTCTCGCCGCAGGCCTCGTCCTCGGCTTCGGGGCCGGGTTCCTCTATCGCGCGTCCGCGGCCGCCGGGAAGGCCCAGAGCGTCGAGGCCAGGGCCCAGGCCGCCGAGGCCCAGGCCCAGAAGGTGCTCCTTGACGCCGAGCGCGAGGCGGATGCCGCGGCCAAACGCGCGCTGGCCGAGGCCAAGAGCGAGATCGCGACGATCCGCCGGGAGACCGAGGACGACCTCCGGTCACGCCGCGACGAGATCGCCCGGCAGGAAAGGCGGATGCTCGACTCCGAGGCCGACCTGAAGAAGAAGGACACCAAGGTCGAAGCGCGGGCGGCCGATCTGGCGGAGCGGGAGGAGAAGCTGGCCTACGTCCGGGCCCAGCTCGAGAAGGCCACCGAGCTCCACCGGGCCCAGCTCGAGAAGATCGCCGGGATGACCTCGGGCGAAGCTCGCGACCATCTGGTCGTGCAGATCACCGACGACGCGAAACGGGCGGCGATGAGTCAGGTGCGCGAGATCGAGCAACGCGCGCGCGAGGAAGGCGAGGAGCGTGCCCGCAAGATCGTCACGATCGCGATCCAGCGCGTGGCCTCCGAGCAGACGGCCGAGTCCACGGTGAGCGTGTTCGCGCTCCCGAGCGAGGACATGAAGGGCCGGATCATCGGCCGGGAAGGCCGCAACATCAGGGCGTTCGAGGCGACGACCGGGGTCAACCTGATCATCGACGACACGCCGGAGGCGGTCGTCCTCAGCTCGTTCGATCCGGTTCGACGCGAGGCGGCCCGCCTGACGCTCGCCAAGCTGGTCGAGGACGGCCGGATCCACCCGGCCCGGATCGAGGAGATCCACGAGCGCTCTCTGCGCGAGCTCGACGAACAGATCCGGCGTGCCGGCGAGGACGCCGTCGCCGAGGTCGGCATCACCGACGTCCATCCCGAGATGGTCAAGCTCCTCGGGCGGCTGCAGTTCCGCACGTCGTACGGGCAGAACGTCCTGAAGCATCTCGTGGAGTCCGCCCACATCGCATCCTCGATCGGCGCCGAGATCGGCGTGGACGCGACCGTGGCCAAGCGAGGCGCGTTCCTGCACGACGTCGGCAAGGCGGTGACCCACGAGGTCGAGGGCTCGCACGCGATCATCGGGGCGGAGATCGCCCGCCGCCTCGGGGAATCGCCGGAGGTCGTCCACTGCATCGAGTCGCATCACGGCGAGGTCGAGCAGCGCACGATCGACGCCGTGCTCGCTCAGATCGCCGACGGGATCAGCGGCGGACGTCCCGGTGCGCGTCGCGAGTCCCTCGAGACCTACGTGAAGCGTCTCCAGCGGCTCGAGGAGATCTGCACCGCGCATGCCGGCGTGGCCAAGACGTTCGCGATGCAGGCCGGACGCGAGGTGCGCGTGATGGTCGAGCCCGAGGAGGTCGACGACCTCCAAGCCCAGGTGATCGCCCGGGATATCGCCAAGCAGGTCGAAGAGGAGCTCCAGTATCCCGGCCAGATCCGCATCACGGTCGTGCGGGAGACGCGCGCCACCGAGTACGCGAAGTAGTCCGTCGGCGGCGTACCGGCGGGCTTCCAGGCGCCGCGACGGGTAGCCTGGACCGATGGAACGCCGCTTCCTGATCCGCACCTTCGGGTGCCAGATGAACGAACACGACTCCGAGCGCATCGGCGGTCTGCTGATGGCCGACGGGATGGTGCCGACCGACGAGGTGGATCAGGCCCGGGTGATCGTGCTGAACACGTGCGCGATCCGCGAGAACGCCGACAACAAGCTCTACGGCAACCTCGGACACCTCAAGCCGGTCAAGGACCGGCACCCCGACCTGAAGATCGTCGTGAGCGGGTGCCTCGCACAGAAGGATCAAGGCCTGATCCAGCAGAAGGCGCCCTGGGTCGACGTCGTGGTCGGCACGCACGCGCTGCCACAGCTGCTCGATCTGCTGAAGGAGTCGGAGACCGACGGACCCCGGATGGACGTCCGCGAGTACACCGAAACATTTCCCTCCGCCCTGCCGGCGGCAAGGGGCGACGCGTTCCGCGCCTGGGTGTCGATCGCCCCGGGCTGCGACAACGCGTGCACGTTCTGCATCGTCCCGCTCGTCCGCGGCCCGCAGCGGTCGCGCGCGATCGGCGACATCCTCGCCGAGGTCCAGGGTCTGGCCGCGCACGGGGTCGTGGAGGTCACGCTGCTGGGCCAGAACGTGAACACGTACGGACGCGATGTGACCGTGCCCGGCTCCGCCCCCGCGCCGTTGTTCGCACGGCTGCTCCGCGAGGTGGGGGCGGTCGAGGGGATCCGGCGAGTCCGGTTCACGAGCCCGCATCCGCACGACTTCACCCCGGACGTGATCGAGGCGATGGCGGAGACGCCGACCGTCTGTGAGCACATCCACTTCCCACTGCAGTCGGGGTCCGACCGCGTGCTGAAGGCGATGCGCCGCTCGTACCGGCGCGAGCGCTACCTGGGCTGGCTCGACGCGATCCGCGCGGCGATCCCGGAGATCGCCGTCTCGACCGACATCATCGTGGGGTTCCCCGGCGAGACCGAGGAGGACTTCGCGCACACCCTGGACGTCGTCGAGCTGGCGGGCTTCGACAGCGCGTTCATGTTCCAGTACTCGCCCCGGCCGGGTACGCGGGCGGCCTCGTTCGACGAGCAGGTGCCCAAGGAGGTCGTGCAGGAGCGGTTCGAACGGCTGATGGCGCTCCAGGGGCGGATCGGGGCGGCGCGATCGGCGGCCCAGCTCGGCCGGGTGGTCGAGGTCCTGGTCGAGGGCGGGGACAAGAAGGGCGTCTCGACCCAGGCTCGGACCCGCACGAACCGGATCGTCCACCTGCCCGACGCGCTCGAGCCCGGGGCGTTCGTCCACGCCCGGATCGTGGCCACGGCGGCGCACCACCTGGCGGGCGAGCTGGTGCCGGCGCCACAGCCCCTGCCGGTCTAGGCCGCATGGAGCCCAGCCCGCCGCTCCTGGCCCTCGTCGGCCCCACGGCGTCGGGCAAGACCGACGCGGCGATCGAGCTCGCCCGGGCGTTCGGCACCGAGATCGTGAGCGTCGACTCGATGCTCGTCTATCGCGGGATGGACGTCGGCACCGCGAAGCCCACCCGAGCCCAGCGCGCGGCCGTGCCGCACCACCTGATCGACCTGGCCGAGCCCTCGGAGTCGTTCAGCGTGGCTCGATATCAGGCGCTGGGGCGTGAGGTGCTCGAGGGGATCGGCGCACGCGGCGGCCGGGCGCTCCTCGTGGGGGGGTCCGGCCTGTATTTCCGGGCGCTCGTGGACGACCTGGAGTTCCCCGGGACCGATGCGGGCACCAGGGGTGAGCTCGAGGCCGAGGCCTCGGCGATCGGCGCCGCGTCCCTCTACCGGCGCCTGGCGGAAACCGACCCCGTTGCGGCCGAGAAGATCGAGCCCGGGAACGTCCGGCGGACGATCCGAGCCTTGGAGGTGGCGGCCGTCACCGGGCGTCCGTTCAGCAGCTTCGCAGACGCGTGGACGCGGTATCCGCCCGAGCGCGTGTGCGCCGCCGGCGTCCGCCTGCCGGCGGACGTGCTGCGCGCGCGGATCGGCGAACGGGTGCGCGCGATGCAGGAGGCGGGGTTCCTGGAGGAGGTCCGCGGACTCCTGACCCGGGGGCTCGGCGCGTGGCTAACCTCCACGCAGGCGATCGGGTACGCGGAGTTCGCGGCCCATCTGGGGGGTAGGCTGAGCCTCGATGAGGCCCTGGAGCGCACCGTGAGCCGGACGCGCCAGCTCGCGCGGCGCCAGATGGCCTGGTTCCGGCGCGACCCGAGGATCCGATGGTTCGACGCCGGCGCCGGCGGCGCCCTGGACCTGGTCGACGAGGTGCGCGCGTACCTCGCGACGGCTGAGCCCGCATGAGCCGGCCGATCGCGTTCTCGAAGTACCAGGGCACGGGCAACGACTTCGTGATGGTCGTCGACCTCGATGACGAACGTCCGTTCTCGCCGGCCGAGGTTGCCGCGCTCTGCGACCGTCGGACCGGGGTGGGAGCCGACGGCGTGATCCGGCTCGTCCGTGGCCGCGAGACCGGCGCCGCGCTCTTCATGGATTACGCGAACGCCGACGGAAGCGTCGCCGAGATGTGCGGGAACGGGATCCGCTGCGTGGGCGTGCTCGCGCACGAGCGCGGCCTCGTGGAGGGCTCGTCGTTCGACGTGGGGACGCGCGCGGGGGTCAAACACCTCGAGCTGCACCTGAGCGCCGGCGGGACGGTGGGTTCGGTCACCGTGGGGATGGGCCGGGCGAACTTCACGAAGGCGTCGATCCCGATGCGGGGCCCGGCCTGGGAGACCTTCCTCGCGCAGCCCCTGGAGGTCGGGCCCGAGCTGACGCTGCCCGCGAGCGCGGTCTCGATGGGCAACCCCCACCTGGTGCTGTTCGTGGAGGAGGACCCCGCCCGGTACCACGTGGCGCACATCGGGTCCGCGCTCGAGCGCCACGAGCTGTTCCCGGAGGGCGCGAACGTGGAGTTCGCCCATGTCGAGGCCGATCGGATCGACGTCCGGGTCTGGGAGCGGGGGAGCGGCGAGACGATGGCGTGCGGCAGCGGCGCGTGCGCCGTGGCGGTGGCCGCGCACGAGGCCGGGTTGGCGCCGGCGCGCGTGACGATCCGGTTCCCCGGGGGCGAGGTGGAGGTCGAACGGCGCGAGGACGGCGAGGTGTTCCTGACCGGGCCCGCGGTGCACGTCTTCGACGGGACGATCGAGCCGGGGCCACCGGCCTTCGTATGAGCGACGATCTTGCGGCTCGGCTCGCGGCGTGCACGCTCGCCCTCGTCGACATCGCGAGCGAGAGCGGTGACGAGGCGTCGATCCTCGCCGAGATCCGCCGGCTGATGCCCCCGGACCGGTTCTCGGTCGTCGACGACGCCGAAGGCGTGCTGCTGTACCTGCCGTCGCGGCGCCGGCCCGACGCCCCGCTGCTGCTCCTGGCCGGCCATGTCGACACCGTGCCCGCCGCGGGCAACGTACCGGGCCGGCTCGAGAGGGACGTCGTCCTCGGCCGCGGCGCGTGCGACATGAAGGGCGCGCTCGCCGTGATGCTCGAGGTGGCGTCGTGGGGGGACGTGCTCGACGCGTCGGACCTCGACGTCGGCCTGGTGTGCTTCGGACGCGAGGAGCTGCCGATCACCGAGAGCGTCCTGCAGCCCCTCCTCGCGCGCCGTCCCGAGCTAGGCGATGCGGCCCTGGCGATCGTGATGGAGCCCACGGCGAACGCGCTCGAGGTCGGGTGCATGGGCAACCTGAACGTCACGGTCCGCTCGACCGGCCGCGCCGCCCACACCGCCCGGCCCTGGCTCGGTGAGAACGCCGTGCATACCGCGATCCGGGCGCTCGCGCCGCTGGTGGACCTCCCCACGCGCGACGTTGAGGTCGACGGGCTCGTCTTCCGAGAGGTCGTGAGCGTGACGCGGATCGAGGGCGGCGGGGCGCGCAACGTGATCCCCGACCGGGTCGAGGCGCACTTGAACGTGCGGTATGCGCCGACGCACACCCCGCCCGAGGCCGAGGCACGCCTCCGGGAGCTGCTGGGCGCCACGACGCTCGAGCTGGAGATCGTCGGGAACGCCCCGCCGGGTCCCGTCCCCGCCGGCAACCCGCTCCTCGGGAGGCTCCGGGACGCGGGCGACCTCGCGCTCGGCCCGAAGCAGGCCTGGACCCCCGTCGCGGAGTTCGCCACTGCCGGGATCGACGCCGTGAACTTCGGGCCCGGCGACCCGAAGTACGCTCATCGCGACGACGAGCGGGTCGAGGTGGCCGCGCTCGTGCGGACCACCGACATCTTGCGGGCGTTCCTGACGGGGTCGGGAACGTCCGCGGAGGACGCGTAGATGGTGCATCTGTCGCCCGGCATCCGGCACGTTGAGCCGTACCCGTTCGAGGCGCTCGACCGCGCGAAGGCAGCCGCGGTCGCGCAGGGACGGCGGATCATCGACTTCGGCGTCGGCGACCCCCGCGAGGAAACGCCTGCCTTCATCCGCGACGCGTTCCGCGACGCGGTCGAGCCGGTGTCCTCGTACCCGCGCGCCGCGGGCCTGCCCGAGCTGCGGGAGACGATCCGGACGTGGGTGGAGCGCCGGTTCGGCGTGCTGCTCGAGCCCGATCGCCAGATCCTGTCCACGCTCGGGTCCAAGGAGCTGATCTTCTCGCTCGCGCAGGCGGTGCTGGATCCGGCCGGGGGCAAGGACACGGTGCTCGTCACCGCCCCCGGCTACACGGTCCCCGAGCGAGGGGCGCGGTTCGTGGGCGGCGCCGTCCGGCGCCTGCCGCTCACGCGGGAGCGCGGGTTCCTCCCCAACCTTGACGCGGTCGACGACGCCACGTGGCGGCGCACCGCGATCCTGTGGCTCAACTACCCGAACAACCCCACCGGCGCGGTGGCGCCGTTGGCGTTCTTCGAGGCCGCGGCCGAGCGATGCCGGGCCCACGACGTGCTGCTCGCGTCCGACGAGGCGTATAGCGAGCTCTGGTTCGGCGACGCTCCGCCACCGGGCGCGCTGCAGCTCGGGAACCTCACGAACGTCCTCGCGATCCACACCCTGAGCAAGCGCTCGTCGATGACCGGATACCGGAGCGGGTTCGCCGCCGGCGACCCCGGCTTGATCGGCGCCTTGAAGTCGCTGCGCCCGAGCGCCGGGGTCACCCCGCAAGAAGTCGTGCAGCGGGCGAGCATCGCCGCATGGCGCGACGAGACGCACGTCGAGGACCACCGGCGCAGGTACGCGGCCAAGCGCCGGGTCTTCCTCGAGCTGTTCGCCCGGCACGGCGTCGAGGTAGACGGGAGCGAGGCCACGTTCTACCTCTGGGTCAGGGTGCCCGGGGGCCGGCCATCGGCCGAATGGGCGCTCGCCCTGCTCGACGGTCCCGGGATCGTGGTGGCGCCCGGATCGTTCTTCGGACCGGAGGGAGATGGGTACGTGCGGATGGCGATGGTGCCCACGCTCGAGGACTGTGGGGAGGCCGCGGAGATGCTGGATCAGCTGCTGAGCGACGGGGTGCGCGCATGACGCACGAGGACCTCATCGGGCGGATCGAGGCCTCCTACGACGACCCCGACGGCGCCCTCGACGCGGAGGCCGTCGAGACCGCGGTCGCGATGCTCGACCGAGGAGCGCTCCGCGTCGCCGAGCCCACCGACGACGGCTGGCGCGTGAACGAATGGGCGAAGAAGGCCGTGCTGCTCTTCTTCCGTGTGCGGGGTCTCGAGACGACCGAGGTCGGCCCCTTCGAGTATCACGACCGCCTGCCCCTGAAGACCGGATACGCCGAGGCGGGCGTGCGGGTCGTGCCGCCGGCCACGGCCCGGTACGGGGCGTTCCTGTCGCCGGGCGTGGTCATGATGCCGAGTTACGTGAACATCGGCGCGTGGGTCGGCCCGGGCACGATGGTCGACACGTGGGCGACCGTGGGCTCGTGCGCGCAGATCGGCGCGGGGGTGCATCTGTCGGGAGGCGTCGGGATCGGCGGGGTCCTGGAGCCCCTCCAGGCGGCGCCCGTGATCGTGGAGGACGGGGCCTTCATCGGCTCGCGCGTCGTGATCGTCGAGGGCGTGCGCGTGGGCCGGGAGGCCGTCATCGGCACCGGGGTGGTGCTCACGGCGAGCACCCCGGTGATCGACGTGACCGGCGCCGAGCCCGTGGAGCACCGAGGCCAGGTGCCGCCGCGGGCGGTCGTGATCCCCGGAAGCCGTCCGAAGTCCTTCCCCGCGGGCGAGTACGGCCTGCCCTGCGGGCTGATCATCGGCTACCGCACCCAGGACACCGACGACAAGGTCCGGCTGAACGCGCTGCTGCGCGATCACGGCGTCTCGATGAGCTGATGACCGAGCATCGCGCCCCCGGCCGGGAACGGAACCGGCGCCCGCCCGAGCGGCAGGTGCTCGAGTCGCCGCTGTCGGCCACCTGGCGGCCGGCGGTCCGTGAGAAGGCCGTGCTGGTGGGGGTCGGTCCCGGGATCGCCGAGGACGACCTCGACGAGCTCGCCGCGCTCGCGGATTCCGCCGGGGCCGAGACCGTCGCGCGGCTCGTCCAGTCGCGCGCCGAGCCCGACCCCAACACCTTCATCGGGAAAGGCCGCCTCGACGACCTGCACGCCCTGATCCATTCGAGGGGTGCGGAGGTCGTGATCCTCGACCACGAGCTCACGCCGGGGCAGCTCCGCTCGCTCGAAGAGCGCGTGGGCGTCAAGGTGATCGATCGGACCGCGCTGATCCTGGACATCTTCGCGCTGCACGCCCGGAGCCGGGAGGGTCGCGCCCAGGTCGAGCTCGCGCAGCTCAACTACCTGCTGCCCCGGCTCCGCGGCTGGGGCGAGGCGCTCAGCCGATCGGGAGGCGGGATCGGCGCACGGATGGGCGGCGGCGAGACGAAGATCGAGATCGACCGCCAGCACATCGGCCGGCGCATCACGAAGCTGCGGCGCGACATCAAGGCGATGGCGAAGACGCGCGACACCAAGCGCGCGCGGCGCCTGGACAGCGGGATGCCGCAGGCCGCGATCGCGGGGTACACGAACGCCGGGAAGTCGACCCTGCTGAACGCGCTCACGGGCGCCGACGTGCTCGTCGCGGACCAGCTGTTCGCCACGCTCGACCCCACGGTGCGCCGCCTGAAGCTGCCGAACGGGCGGCGCGCCACCTTGAGCGACACCGTCGGCTTCGTCAGCAAGCTCCCGCACGACCTCGTCGAGGCGTTCCGTTCGACCCTCGAGGAGGTCTCGATGGCCGAGCTCGTCGTGCACGTGGCCGATGCGGCCTCACCCGACGTGGTGGACCAGGTCGAGGCGGTGCGCCGCGTGCTGGGCGAGATCGGCGCGGGGGACATCCCCGAAGTGCTCGTGCTGAACAAGATCGATCGCGTGAGCGGCTCGAACCGGGCGCGGCTCGCCCGGCGGTATCCCGGCTCGGTGGCGGTCTCCGCGCTCAAGGGGGAGGGCATCGACGGTCTCCTGTCGGTCCTCGAGGAGGCGCTCCCGCACCCGCCGGTCGAGGTCACCCTCAAGATCCCGTACGCACGCGAGGAGCTCGTCGCGCGGCTGTACCGCGACGCCGAGGTTCTGGAAGTGCGCCACGAAGGGGAAGGGACGTGGGTGCACGCGCGGGTGGGGCTGCGGGAGCTCGCCGCGGTCCGGGAGTACGTCAGGTCGGAGCGACGCCGAGGCGCCTGAGCGGCGCCGGCTGCGACGCCGGACCTAGGCGGGCGAGCCGATCGCCCAGAGCCCCCCGTTCGCCCACGCACCGGTGATCACGGTGTCGGGGTTCTGGCCTCGTTCGGTGGCGATCCGCAGGGCGAGCAGCTGGAGCCGAACCGTCAGTGGGATCTGCGCGAGCAGCGGCGGCAGCGCCGCGGACTCCTCGAGATGGGACACGCCGAGCCCTTCGGTCCGCGCCGCGTCCCCGATCGCCTCCAGGAACCCTTCGTGCATCGGCGGGGCGATCGTGAGGAGCCGATCGCGGGCGTCGAGCGGCACGGCCCCGCCGTGGAGCAGGTACTCCGCGTCGTACCCCTCGGCCAGGAACCGGGCGGCCTCGCGGACCTTCAGGGCGCCTTCGCGCGCGGTGACGGCCGCATGGCCCGCGCCCGCGATCACGAGGAGCCGCTCGGGCGTGGCGATGTCGTCGATGCCCGGGGCCTCGATCGCGTCTCGCACCGCGCCGGCCACGGCGGCGATGGCCTCGCCGGTGAGGCTCTCGGCGCCCAGCACGCCGGCGAGCATCGCGAGGACGAGCAGCGAGGCCGTGTAGCTGGTCGTGTAGGTTTCGGAGGTCTCCTTGCCGACGGTCGCGATCGCGTCGGGGAAGCTCGACCCCGTGCGCGTGATCGTGATGACGTTCATCCCCGCGTTGAAGGCCAGCGCGCGCGCGGCCATCGCGTAGGCGGTCTCGTGCGTGTGCGTGATCACGATGATCGCGTCCTGGGGGCCGATGTTGGGCGCCCATCCGACGAACTGCATCGAGGGGATCGCGAGCGCCGAGCGTCCGGCCTCCTGGATCATGACGGCGCCCAACTCGGCCGCGTGCTGGCTCGAGCCGGTCCCCACCACCCAGATCCGCCGCGCGCGGTGGATCCCCTCGGCGACCGAGCGCACTTGCGCGCGGACCTCGTGCGATCCCTCGATGCGGGCGAGCTCGTCGGGCTGGGATCTGATCTGGATCTCGAGCTGGCTCGTGGGCGGTGGCGCTGGCATCGGATCGGACTCCTGAGCGGCTGGTGCCGCGAGCCTACCTCACAGCTTGCGCAGCACCGCGACGACCTTGCCCAGCAGCCGCCCGTCGGTCATCTCGAAGGGATCCAAAGCCGGGTTCTCGGGGATCAGCATCACGCGACCGCCTTCGTGGCCCAGGCGCTTCACGGTGGCCTCGTCCTCGGCCGGGCCGGGCATAAGCGCCGCCACGATGTCGCCGTCGTTCGCCGTGGCCTGCGATCGGATCACGACCGTGTCGCCGTCGAAGATCCCGGCGCCGATCATCGAGTCGCCCTGCACGGTGA
Source organism: Actinomycetes bacterium (assembly GCA_031364965.1). GTDB lineage: Bacteria > Actinomycetota > UBA4738 > UBA4738 > HRBIN12 > JAOUEA01. The sequence goes on from JANLXF010000130.1 coordinate 12,066, forward strand.
GCGCGAAGTGCTCGGCGTCGGAGGCGAAGCCCTGAGGGACGGCCACGTAGTCCTCGACGTGCTCCTCGGCCAGGATCGGGGCGCCTGCCGCGATCCGGCCGACGAGGGGAACGACGATGGACGCGGCTTTCGGCCCGTCGAGCGCCATCGCCCGCGGCTTGGTCGGGTCCTTGTGGAGGAGGCCTTTGCGCTCGAGGTTCGCCAGCTGCGCATGCACGCTCGAGGACGACGTGAGGCCGACCGCCTCGCCGATCTC
>JANLXF010000135.1:0-20595 GCA_031364965.1 Actinomycetes bacterium
CGTCGTGGTGATCGACGGCGACCTGGTGGCGACGCCGGCCGCCGAGCTCTCGACACTCGGGATCTGGGCGACGTTCCTCGGAGGTCTCCAGGTGGTGTGACCGAACGCGATGCGTAGGAACGGCCCGCTCGTTCGCCGCGAGCGCCCATAGCGTGGTCAGCAGGAGGCGATACCGATGTCAGAGCGAACCCGTACCCGCGCCACCAACGTGCTCGTGATCGGCTCGGGCGGTGCCGGTCTTCGAGCCGCGATCGCCGCCACCAAGGCCGGATCCGAGGTCGTCATCATCGGCAAACGAGCCCGGCAGGACGCCCACACCGTGCTCGCTGCCGGAGGCATCAACGCCGCCCTCGGCACACGGGACCCACAGGACTCGTGGCAGCAGCACTTCGCCGATACGATGCGCGACGGCTACTCACTGGGCGACCCGCGCATGGTCGAGATCCTCGCCACCGAGGCTCCCGCGGCGGTGCTCGAGCTGGCCGACTGGGGTTGCGGGCTCGCGCGCTCCGACGACGGCCGGCTCGACCAGCGGTTCTTCGGCGCTCACACGTATCGCCGCACGTGCTACGCGGGCGACTACACCGGCCGTGCCATCGTCCGTACGCTCGGGGCCGTCGTGTCCGAGCTCGGCATCTCGTTCGTGCCCGGGCAGTACGTCTCGCAACTGCTCGTGGCCGACGGCACGTGCTTCGGTGCGTTCGCGGTCGATCTGGCGACCGGCGAGGGCACGGCCTTCCTGGCCGATGCGGTGGTGCTCGCCACGGGGGGGCACACCAGGATCTGGCGACGATCGTCGTCGAGGCGCGACGAGAACTACGGAGAAGGGATGGCGCTCGCGCTGGCCGCAGGATGCCGGCTCTCGGACATGGAACTCGTGCAGTTCCACCCGACCGGGATGGTGCAGCCCGAGGACGTCGCGGGCACGCTGGTCACGGAGGCGGTTCGAGGCGAGGGAGGGAGGCTGTTCAACGCCCTCGGTGAGCGGTACATGGAGCGGTATGACCCCGCGCGCCTCGAGCTGTCCACGCGCGACCGCGTGGCGCTGGCGAACTACACCGAGATCATCGAGGGCCGCGGCGGTCCCCATGGCGGGGTCTTCCTCGACATCTCGCATCTCGAGAAGGCGCTGATCCTCGAGAAGCTCCCCCGGATGCATCGGCAGTTCATCGAGTATCAGATGCTCGACATCTCGAAGGAGCCGATGGAGGTCGCGCCCACCGCGCACTACTCGATGGGCGGCGTGGTGGTGGACCCCGAGACCACCGCGACCGACCTCGACGGTCTGTTCGCCGCCGGGGAGGTGACCGCCGGCCTTCACGGGGCGAACCGGCTGGGCGGCAACTCGCTCGCCGAGACCCTTGTATTCGGCAAGCGTGCCGGCGAGCAGGCGGCCCGACGATCGGCCTCGACCGACGTGACCCTCCGGCCCCGCGCCGTGATCGAGGACGCGGCGGGTGAGGTGGAGGCGATGGTTCGCCCGGGTTCCGAGCTCGCGCGACCCCTGCAGCGCGCAACGCGAGACCTGATGTGGGGGACGTGCGGCGTCGTCCGCGACGATGCCTCCCTGCGACGCGGGCTGGAGGGGATACGCGAGCTAGAAGGTGCAGCTGCCGATGTCGACGTGAGCCCCTCGGAGGAGGGATGGGGCGACCTGGGCAACCTCCTCGACCTCCGCTCTGCGCTCGCGACGGCCGAAGCGACCTTGCTGAGCGCGCTGGCGCGCACGGAAAGCCGCGGCGCGCACAACCGAGCCGACTTCCCGGCCTCCCTCGACTCGCAGCTCGTCAATCACCGCGTGCGGCGGGACGCGGCGTCGGGCCAGCTCTCGCTCGCGAGCGATCCTGTGCCCCCGACGGGCCGAGAGCTTTCCGCGTGGCTTGCGGACGGGGACGTCGCGGTCGGCGGCAACCGCCTCCTGGAATAGCCGGGGGCACTCTCACCGACGCCACTCGCGAACCGCCCGATCGACGCCGCCGGGCGTCGCCGAGCTCACGGCGCGAACGCCGTCGAGGGGACCGAGGTCTCCCCGGCCTCGATCGCGTGCACGATCCGCTCCGCCACGGCGCCGGGCTCGAGCCCCTCGGGCAGTGACGGCGCGATGCCGAGGATCGGTCTCCCGGCCAGACCGGTCTCGGTGTGGGGTGGCCTCGCGTCGATGACTCGCACCTTGATCCGTCGTAGCTCGCGGGTGAGCGCCACGTCCGCCGCGGTCAACGCCGCCTTGGTCGCCGCGTACACGGCCATACCGGGCACGGGTTGCTCCGCCACCACGGCCGAGAGCTGCACGACGAATCCCTGGCTCTCCTGGAGCGCGGGCAGCGCCCCCCGGAGCAGCCACAACGGACCCATCGCGTTCGTCAGGAACAGCTCCTCGATCGTGTCGTCGTCGAGCTCGAGGAGTGGGCCGAACGCGACGACCCCGGCGGCGTTGACGAGTCCGTCGAGTCCCCCGAACGCCTCGCTCGCCGCCTCTGCGATCCGCGTCCCACAGGACGGGTCCGGGATGTCGACCTCGACGATCGCCGCGTCCGGTATGCCGACGGAACGCAGGCGCCCCGAGTCGCGGCCCGCAAGGAGCAGGGTCGCCCCCCGCCCGGCCAGCACGTGCGCGATGGCCGAGCCGAGGCCCCCGGATGCCCCGAGGACCGCCACGCGGGCACCCTCGAGCACGGGGCGGGCCACACCGTCACCCGTCACGGCGCACCGAACGACGTGGATCCACGGGGGATCGGGCCAGGAGGCGACGTAGTGCCGGTTCGACCTCCGGATCGCCGAACGCAAAGCCCGCGTTCAGCAACGCCGCCGGAACGACCTTCGCGCTCGAGAGCAGCGCCTCGTCGGCGCGCTCCTTGCCCGCGATCACCCTGAGCACCGGCCCAGGTGCCCACCAGGGCGCCGGCCGGCGCAGCGCGCGTCCGAGCGTCTTGGCGAACGCTGCGTTCGTCACCGCGGCGGGCGCGGCCGCGTTCACCGGTCCGCTGAGCCGGCCGTTCCCGATCGCGAACCGGATCGCCGCGACCTCGTCCCCGAGCGTGATCCACGGGAACCACTGGCGGCCGTCACCGAACCGGGCGCCGAGCCCGAGCTTGAACGGCGTCAGAAGGAACGGCAGCAGCCCGCCGTCGGCGGAGAGCACGTTCGCGGTGCGGAGGAGAACCAGGCGGATCCCGGCATCCGTCACCGGCAGCGCCGCCGCCTCCCACGCCCGGCAAACCTCAGCCCTGAAGCCCTCTCCCGCCGGCGCCTCCTCGGTGAGCTCGCGGTCTCCGCCATCACCGTAGAAGCCCGTCGCGGAGCCGCAGACGAAGACGGACGGGGGACGCCGCAGCCGCCCGAGGGCCGACGCGAGCAGGGCCGTGCCCTCGGCCCGAGAGCGCATGATCTCCCGTTTGTGAGCCTGGGTCCAACGCGTGTCTCCGATGCCGGCCCCCGCCAGGTGGACGACGGCATCCAGCCCCTCGAGACCATCGGCCTCGATGGTGCCTCCCGCCGGATCCCACCGAACCGTGTCGCCGTCGATCGCCTGCGTCTGCGGACGGACGAGCCGGACGACCCGGTGGCCGTCCCGGCGGAGCGCGGTGGCGAGCGATCCCCCGATGAGGCCGCTCGCCCCGGTGATCGCGACGTCCATCGCGTTCAAGACTCCCCGAAGTGCTGGTCTTCCTCGCCGAGCTCGGCGAATCGCGCGTAGCCGAGCCCCAGCGCAGCCGTGAACACCGCGATGAAGATCACCGCTCCGATCCCGAAGATCACGCCGTCGGCGATCGCGAGGAAGGGGCTCACCGTCCCCCTCCTCGGGGGCTCAGCAGCGTGCCCAGCGACAGGATGGACGGAACCCACAGGCCCACGAACACGCCCAACAGGCGATCGGGGTCCCCGAACACCCCGAACCACAAGGACACCGACAGCAGGAACGAGATGAACGCCGCCGCCAAAAAGACCAGGATCGACACTTTCGGATCGAGCTTCATGTCTCACACTCCCTTTCGTCGGTGGGGCTTCGGAGGCGACGCAACCGCGGACCGCTTTCCTCGCGGCGTGCATAGGTTCGCTTGGTGTTTTCGTTCGACCAACATCTCAGTCGAGTCGCGACTTCGAGAGTCACGTGGCGCGTGGGGACATGGTGAGGGGTAGGGTCGGTGGTGTCGGCAGAACAGAGGAGGCACGGCATGAGAACGGCCCGCACGCATGTCCTCAGGACGGTCGCCGTCGGGGTGGTGACAGCGTTCTCACTGGCGTCGGCGATGCCGGCGATGGCAACACGATCCTTCGTCGGCGTCGACGGCGCGACCCTGGAAGGCACGTCGCCCAGCACGTGGAACTCGGCAGCGTCCGTCACCGGCTGCGCACTGACCGGCTTCTCGCCCGTGGCCGACGGCGAGTACAAGAACCGCAACGATGCCTTCGACAACGGCCTACTCCTCGCGATCGGGGGGACCGCGTTCAGCGACCTCGACGGCAAGATCCCGGGCGCTCCGCTGGCCAAGGAAGCGATCGCGACCGCGAACGACACCACGTTCCCCCTGCTCTCGGTCCATCGGTGGGATCGGGTGCTCCCGGGCACGGACACGCTCCGAACCTTGGTCAGGCTCCGGAACCACGACGTCACGACGCAGGCGCTCACGGTCGAGTGGGATTCCGACATGGGCTCGGACGACAGCACGCAGGTGCGCGGCTCCAGCAGCGGCGATGCGAGCTACACGAAGGCCGACCGATGGGCGGTCTCAAGCGACAACGCCATCGATCCCAGCGACCCGGTCCTGACGTGGGTGCTGTCCGGTAAGCGAGCCCGCGTGCACGTGGACAACGTCGTGACCGCGCTCGGGAACGACCAGACGTGTTTCACCGTCGACTTCTCGCTCTCGGTCCCGGCCGGCAAGACGCGCTACCTGATGTTCTTCACCGCGATGAGCGGCAAGAACGAAGGGGCGCTCGCCTCCGCGCCGCGGTTCGACTCGGTGACCGCCGGAAGCCCGCTGCTCGCGGGGATCCCGGCGTCGTCGCTCGGAAAGATCGCGAACTGGGACCTGTAGGACAGGAGCAACCTGTGCGAGAGAGAGCGGGCCCACGGGCCCGCTCTCTCTGGTCCGTCGGTTGCGTCCCCGGCTAGGCTCCCGCGATGCGTACCCGGATCGAAGCACACGGACCTGCGAGCGCCGAGGCGATGTGGGCCGCCTGTGCCGACACCTCGCGCTGGACCGCCTGGGCGCCCCAGATCCGTCGCGTCGAGCCCCTCGGTCCGATCGCGGTGGGCGTGCGAGGTGAGGTCGAGGGCGTCATGGGCGTGAAGGTGCGGTTCGAGGTGACACGGTTCGACGAGACCATGCGGCGGTGGACGTGGCGCGTGCGGGTCGGCCCCGCCCACATGACGATCGACCACGAGGTCGGCGACGGCGTTACCGCGGTGGTGATCGAGGGACCCGCGCCGCTCGTGCTCGCCTACGCGCCCGTCGCGCGGCTGGCGCTGACACGGCTCGTCGGGGTGCGCGTCTGACTTCGGAGCGAGGCACGGGTCCGCAGGCGGGGTGGCCGGACCGACAGTAGCCTGGTCGTGGGGCCGTCGGGCCCTGACGGAGGTAACCGATGTCCCACACCACGATCCAGGACCTCGCGGGTGCCGTGACGATCCAGCCCGGTGCGGTCGTCTCGAAGGTCGTCCACCGTGCCGACGGGCTCGACGTCACGGTCTTCGGCTTCGACGCCGGAGAGGGACTGACCGAGCACACCGCTGCCCGGCTTGCGATCGTGCAGGTGCTCGCCGGCCGCATGCGGATCACCGTCGATGGCCACGACATCGACGCGAACCCCGGCACGTGGATCCACATGCGCGCGGGTGCCCCGCATGCGATCGAGGCCCTCGAGCCCTCGATCATGTTGCTCACGATGCTCCCGACCGACGCGTCGGCGTCCGCGACCGACACGGCGCCGTGAAGGAAGACGCGCTCGACTTCTGGCTCGGCGTCTGGGACTGCGCCTGGGACGGAGGGTCCGGCACGAACGAGATCACGCGATCCCTGGGTGGCGCCGTGATCCTCGAGCGGTTCGAGGCGATCGAGCCCGACCGATGGTCGGGGATGAGCGTGTCCGTCTTCGATCCGGCGGCGGAGCGCTGGCGCCAGACCTGGGTCGACGCGAACGGCAGCTACTGGCACTTCGTGGGGACCCGCGTCGACGGCGACCTCGCCTTGGCCACGCCCGAACGCGTCGATGCGGACGAGGCCTACAAGCGGATGGTCTTCTCGGGGATCACGCCCGAAGGCTTCGACTGGCGATGGGAGGCTTCGGACGACGGCGAGACCTGGGAGCAACGCTGGGCGATCACGTACCGCCGTCGCGGCGCCGACGCTTCGGGCACGTAGCCCGGTTTGCCCGCGGCCGCCGCGCGCGCGACGATGGCCCTCCTGACCGGCGGGAGGGATCCACATGATGGACCGACGATCCGTATCCACGGTGGCGCTGGCGCTCGTCGCGGCGATCGGCTTCGTGGCCGGAGCCGCGTCCGGATCCGGAGACCCTGGCGCGGGCGCCCCCGCCGGTGAGCGTGTGCGCATGCCCGGCTTCGGCCGAGTCGTGTTCCTCAGCCATGTGAACAGCCCGTCGAGGACGCCCGTGTTCCCCGGCGATCCCGCCTTCTCGATGCGCACCGTGTTCACCGTGCCCGAGGACGGCTTCTATCTGCAGGACATCCGCGAAGGCGAGCACACCGGCACGCACTACTCGGCGCCGTGCCACTTCCACATGGGCGGGCGCTGCGCGGACCATCTGGCACCGGGCGACTTCGTCTTGCCCGCGGTGGTCGTCGATGTCCGGTCCCAGGTCGCGACCGATGTCGACTACCTGGTGCGCGTGCAGGACCTGAAGGACTGGGAGACGGCACACGGCCAGATCCCCGCCGGGGCCGCCGTATTGCTGTGGACCGGCTGCGACGCGTTCTGGGGACCGGCGATCGCGCCCTCTGAAGCCACCTACTACAACTGCGGATCCGCGGACGGGAAGTTCCGTCAGCCGGGCTTCTCGAAGTGGGCGGTGAAGTGGCTGATCGCGACCGGTGCTCTCGCGGAACGAGGCGCACTCGGCACCGACACGTTCGGACCCGACCCCGGGAGCGACCCTTCGTTCCTCGAGACGTGGCTCACGCTCCGGCGTCACCGCCTGACCCTGGAGAACCTCACGAACCTCGGCGCGATGCCGACGACCGGAGGTTGGATCGTGATCGGCGGACCGCGGAACCGCAACGGCAGCGGAGCGCCCGGCACGGTCTTCGGCTTAGTACCCTGAGCAGGGCGGAGCCGGCTAGGTGTCCGCGCGCTCCGGGCGCCCCGGCCACGCCCCCGTGGACCAGAGCGCCGCGGCGACGAGCACGGGCTGCACCAGCAGCCGCCCCCATCGCTTCACGGGCGTATCGAGCCCGAACGCGTCGGTGCCGGCGATCGCCTGATACAGGTTGCCCGGGAAGACCCCCACGAGGAAGATCGCGAGCGCCCGGCCCGCCGTGCGCCGGCGTGCGCCTCGGGTCAGGAGGACCGCCAGCCCGAGTCCGATCTCGATGACGCCGCTCACCCAGATGATCGGCGCGCGCATCGGGATCCACGCCGGCACCTGCCCGAGGAACGCGTCGGGCGAGCGGAGGTGCGAGGTCCCGGCGAACAGCATGAAGACGCCGAGCGCCCAGCGGAGCACGGTGCGCATGAGTGCCCGGCGCGGTCCCGAGGACCTACTTGCCGCCGACGCTGAAGTTCGAGCCGGACGAGCCCGAGCTCCCCTTCGACTTCTTGGCGGCGCGCTTCTCCTTCAGGCTCTTGCTCGCCGCCGTCTTGGAACCCTTGCCGCCGCCTTTGTCCTTACTGGCCATGACTGCCCCTTCCGTGGGCGGGATGTCCCCTCACAATGCCACACACGGCCTCATCCGGCCGCGAGGCTCATCCGATAGATCTCCTCGGCGCCTCCCACCTCGCGCAGCGCGACCTGGGCCGTGCCGTCGGCCGACAGCGACTCCCACGAGGTCCCGAACCACGCCTCGGCCTCGGCCTGGGTCGCGAACGGCTCCGAGACCCCGCGCTCGTTGCCTGCCTCGTCGATGAACGCCCACTCGACCACGCTCGTCCCCTTCCTTCAGCGCACGACCGTGCCGGTCCGCGACGAATAGACGTTCACCGATCCGGTCGCATTCCTGCCGGTCACCTTGAGCCGGATCGTCTTGCCCAGGTCGTTCGTCGTCAACGTGTAGGTGGCGTACTTCGCCCCCGTGATCGCGAAACAGCTCGACCCGCACCGCTGCCACTGGTACACGAAGGACGTCGCGTACCGCCACGTCCCCACGCCGGACGTCAGTTTGACCCCGAGCTTCGCGGCGCCGCCGATCGTCGGGGGCGTCAGGTTGATCGGGAACGGCAGGGGTACCGTCGCGGTCTGCAGTGAGGTCGCCGGCAGCGAGACGCTCCCGCCCTCGGAGGCGACCACGGTGACCTGGAGCCGCGCCCCGGCGTCGGCGTCGGCGACCAGATACGAGGGTGCCGTCGCCCCGTCGATGTCGACGCAGACCGTCGTGCACCGCTGCCAGCTGAACCCGAAGGTCGAGGATGCCGGTGCCCAGGTTCCGGGCGCGGCATCGAGCGTGCTCCCGATCGACGCAGCGCCGGCGATCGTCGGCAGCGAGAGGTTCACCGGTCCGCCGGCGACGACGGGCGGGGTCGACGGGGACGGGGCGGACAGCGACGTCCCCCACAGGTTGGTGCCGACCTCGGAAACGCGGAGCGCCATGCCCAGGTCGTCGGGCGAGACGACGTAGGCACTCCTGGTCGCCCCGTCGATCGGGACGCAGTCCGTCTCGGTCGCGCACCGCTCCCATCGGTACGAGAAGGCGTACGGGTGGCGTTCCCACCCGCCGGTGACGGCCGTGACGGTGCCGCCCACCTGCGCGCTCCCTTCGATCACCGGCGGCGCGCCTGCCGGCGGCACGTCGTTGGGAACCTTGCCCGTCGGGCCGTTGAGGTAGTCGCGGAGCTGGATCCCGGCGGGGTTGAGGTCCGTGGCGTTGGAGCGGATCCCCAGCAGGTCGGTCGCGCTCAGCACCCACCGTGACCACGAGAGGCCCAGGTCTTCGAGGAGGCCCAGCATGTGCGCCTGATAGACGTCGGCGCCGACCGTGTCCTTGCGTACTCCCCACTCGCCGACCAGCAGTGGTATGCCGGCCGCGCCCGAGCTGGCGACCGGCACGCGCATCATTTCCCACTGCTGGGCGAGGGTGCCGGTATAGGTGGTGGTGTCCTGCATGTGGGTGGCGGTCCAGCTGGGGACCCACTCGTCTCCCGCCGGGTCGAATCCCGTGCCCGCACGGCCGTTGAAGTAGTCGTGCCAGTCGAGGACGAGGTGGGGGTCGGTGCCCAGGATCGACAGATCGGCGGTCCCGATCCCCTCTCCCCCGCCGCGGCCCATCACGACGATCGCGCGCCAGGGATCGAGCTCGCGCACCACGGGGATCATCGAGGCCTGCCAACGGAGCATCGTGTTCGTGGTCTCGGTCGTGGCTCCGAGCGAGCCCGGCGTGGGCTCGTTGAACAGCTCGTAGCCGATCACGTTCTCGTACACGCCGTACCGCGTCACCAGCATCTGCAGGAACGGGGTGTACGCGGCGCTCGATCGATCGGCCTCCGAGCTCCACCACGCCGCCCGCGCGTCGGAGCGGCCCGAGCCGGTCCTCGGGAATCGCCCGTCGTCGTAGAACCATGGCGGGATCCCGTTCGAGCAGCCCGAGGTGATCGACGCCCAATAGGGCGACCAACCGCACTGGTGGATGTCGAGCAACACCTGGACGCCGGCATCCCGCAGCCCCGCAACCAGGGAGTCGATCTGGGCCAGCGCGGTCGAGGACCACGCGTGCACGCCGTCGACGGGCGCTGCCGGCTCCAGATCGGACCACCGCAGGTACAGGCGCACGAAGTTCGACCCGGTCGACACGACGGTGCTCGTCGGGATCGATGGATGCGCGTTCACGCCGCGGAGCACCACGGTGGCACCGGTTCCGTCGACGAACCGCGTCCCGGCGGTGGTGATCGACGGCGGAACCGCGGCGACCTGCGCGCCGGCGTCGGGGAGCACCGTGACTGCGCCGAGCAGCATGCCCCACGTCGCCACGACGAGGCATGCGCGCAGACGTCTCCGGGGGGGGCGGCTCACGCCGGTGAACCTATGCCTGCCCGTGGTACCCGGCAAGTCAGGCGAGGTTCGACGAGAACCGGGCGATCCCCTCCTGATCCACGCCGCCCACCCGCGTGAAGTGCCCGGCGAGCACGACCGTCCGAGGGCCTTTCTGGATCGCCCACACCCCGTGATTCGAGTTCGCGCTCGGCCGCCACGGCAACAGACGCCCCGTCTTCGCGTCCACCGCGGCGACGTGGTGACGAACGGTCGCATTGTCGGCATTACATTTCTGTGTGCTCGTCCCGTTCGGGGGGTTCGGGGAGCACGCGGCCCCCACGTAGTTGAAGTGACCACCCAGATAGAGCACCTCGCCGCGGAGCTCGCACCCCGTCGTGTCGCCGTCGTCGGCGGCGGCGAACACGGGGTCGGGGTGTCCGTCGGTCAGGTTGGTCACGAGCACGTTGAACGCCCGCTTCTGTTGGTGCCACACCTTCCAGAACCCACCGCACATATACGCCCGGTTGTCGGTGATGATCACCCGGTACACCCGATGAGTCTCGTTAGGCTGGCACGTCGAGCAGTTGGTGGGCGCGTACACGTCGGGGTTCCAGGACCGGACGTTCTTGCCGGTCGCGGCGTCGACCGCGGCGACCTCGTTGCGGCTCGTCCCGTTCACCTTGCCGAAGTGCCCACCGAAATAGACCGTGTTCCCGTCGGTCGACAGATCGATCGAGAACACGACTGGCGAACAGCGCGGGGGGCACGGGTCGCCGCCCACCTGCGCGACGGCCGGCGCCCACGCCGTCAGGGCACCCTGGCGATCGAGCTTCGCCAGGCGTTGGCGCGGGGCCCCGTTCACCTTGCCGAACGAACCCCCGACATAGAGCTGGCCATCGGCGTCGAGGCGGAACGTCCGCACCGCGCCGTTGGCCCGGGGCGCCCAGTTCAAGACGTCGCCGGTCGTGGCGTCGACCGCCGCAAGGTTCGAACGGGGCTTGCCACCCACCGAGGTGAAGTCGCCGCCCAGATACACGCGCGACTTCCACACCGCGATCGCCCAGACGGTCCCGTCCACGTGCGGGTTCCACCGGAGGAGGTCGCCCGTCTTCCGGTTCAGCGCGGCGGCGTGCTCCCGCACCACCTCGCCGCTCCCCGGCGACGCGCCGGGCGGGCGCACGTGCGTGAACTCGCCACCCAGATAGATCGCGCCGTTGCCGAACGCGATGGCGCGAACGATGTCGTCGGTTTGCCACGACGGATCCGGGGGCGTCGGCGATGCCGCCCTGGCCGTCCCGGATGCGAGCGTGGACAACGTGAGACCCGTGAGCATGAGGCTGATGATCGTTCTGCGCACCGTTCTCGAAGCCCCCCCGGCGCCCTCTGGGTACGGCGCCCGTCGTAGGGCAAACGTATACCCATCGGGCGGAGCGAGGAAACCGTCCGACGGCTCAATCCTCCTCCGGGCGGCGCAGCCGCTTGGTCTGGGCGCGGCGACGCTTGGCGGCCAGGCGCCGTTCGTCGGCGCCCCGGCTCACCCGGGTGGGACGGCGGGGCTTCGGCGGGGGGGCGATCGCCTCGGCCAGGATCTCCCCCATGCGCTTCATCGCCGCCTCGCGGTTCTGCCGCTGCGAGCGCTGGGCAGAGGCCGTCACGGTGAGCACGCCCTTGACGAGCCTGCCGTCGAGCCGCTCGAGCGCCCGAGCACGAAGCGTGGGGCCGAGCGCCGATGTCGTCGTGAGGTCGAGGCTCAGCTCCACGCGGGAGTCGGCGGTGTTGACCGATTGCCCGCCGGGCCCCGACGACCGGCTGAAGCGCCACCGGAGTTCCTTCTCGGGCACGACCACCGAGCGCGTGACCTGGAGCGGCTCCACGCGGCAAGTATGCCCTCGTCCCATGGGGCAGGCGGCCCGCGCGCGCAGGGACCTTGCTACCGTGCGCCGGTGGACGACATCCGGTGGGGCATCCTGGGCACGGCGGGGATCGCCGAGAGCGCGTTCCTTCCCGCTCTCGGCGAGGCCGGAGGCGGGGTTGCGGCCGTCGTGGGGAGTCGTGACGGCGCCCGAGCAGCCTCGTGGGCGGCGGCCAACGGCGTCGCCCGGGGTGTCCAGGGATACGACGCGGTGATCGAGGATCCCGAGCTCGACGCCGTGTACATCCCGTTGCCGAACGGGCTGCACGCCGAGTGGACGATCGCGTCGCTCCAGGCGGGGAAGGCCGTCCTGTGCGAGAAGCCGCTCTGTGCGACGCCCGAAGAGACCGAGCGGGTCCTCGCCGTCGCACGGTCGGCGGCGTCGCCGTTGTGGGAGGCGTTCGTCTTCCCGTTCCACGAGCAGATCGAGCGGGCGCGAGAGGCGCTGGGACGCGGCATGATCGGGGAGGTCCGCGAGCTGTGGTCGCGGTTCCACTTCGTGCTGGACGACCCCGACGACATCCGATGGTTCGCCGGGCTCGCGGGCGGCTCGATCCAGGACATCGGCTGCTACCCGATCCGCCTCGCGCGCCTGCTGTTCGACGCGGAACCCGAGGGACGAGCGATCGCCGACGCGATCTGGAACGAGGATGACGTCGACCTCGAGCTCTGGGGCGGGCTCGCGTTCCCCGGGGGACGCCGGCTGCTGTGCTCGTCGGGGTTCCGCACCCCGCACGACACCGCGACCCGCGTGATCGGCACCGAGGGCGAGCTGCGCATCTCGAACCCGTTCCACCCGGAGACGCACGACACCTGGTCAGTCCTGCGGGGAGACGACGTGTCGGTGACGCCGGCGGTCCCGGACGGCGTGCGCTCGTTCACGCCGGCGATCCGACACATCCATCGAGTCCTCCGGGGGCTGGAGCCGCCCCGGCATCTCGCGATCGATGAGGCCCAGGGCAACGCCGACGCGATCGCCTCGATGCTCCGCGCCGCGCGCACGACGCGTTCATAGCAACCTACCGACGAACGATCACCGGCGTGCCGAGCGGCAGATGCGTGAGCGCCACCATGTCGGGGTTGTAGACGCGGATGCAGCCGTGACTCACCCGCTGGCCCCGATCGCCGGGGTCGGACGTCCCGTGGATCGCGATACGCCCGTTGCTCCCCTCCCAGTCGGTAAGGGTCTCGGAGAACCCCGAGAGGCCGAGCGCGAAGATGCCGTACGGCCCGGACGGGTCGGGCTGCGGAACCCGCGCCCAGACGAAGAACGAGCCCACGGCGGTGGGGGCCCCCGCGGCGCCGATGGCGACCGAGAACTCGTCCACCCGCCGGCCCTGACGGTAGAGCGCGAGGGTGCGATCCGAGAGATCGACCACGATCCGGTCATCGGTCTCCTGGATCCGCAGCTCGTAGCCGCGCATCCAGCCGGTGGAGCCGTTCGGGCGGATCGGCAGCGACACCTCGTACCAGGGTCGACCCTCGGGATCACGTTCGGCGCCCACGACCAACAACGGCGTGCGCTGACCGAACGGGTTGCGCGTGTCGAGCACGAACTCGGCCGTGGCCGCCTCGGGCTCCCGGAACACGATGATCGATCGGTGCACGGTGGCGGCGACGTACGTGCCGTTCCCGAGCAGGGGCGGCGGCGGTGCCGGGCTGGGAGCGGGCGTCCGCGATCCCGCGGGCGGCGCGGGGGTGGACATCTCGGTCCCGCCACCCGAGCACGCGGGCACGAGGAGCACGAACGCCACGACCAAGGGAAGGGATCTGATGGGCACGTCGTCGAGTATCGCGCGAAGTCCCACACCCGCGCGCCGGGCGGGCGCATGATGCTGCCCTTCCCTCTGCCAGGAAGGACGGCAGCCAGTGACGACGATCACGCACCTGCTCGCACGAGCCCGGCTCCACCCGATCGGCGCGCTCCTCGGCGCGGTCTCGGGTGCCGCGGTGCATCACTGGCTCGCCGCGCGGTCGAACTGTGCGACGACCTTCCTCCAGGGATGCACCCCGCGGCCCTCCGTGGCGGCACCCGCGTTCATCGTCTTCGTGCTCGTGGGTACCGTGCTCGGCGCGCTCGTCGTGGGGACGCTCCGCGACGATCCATCGTCCTGACGGCGAGCCGGGGCCGAGCACGGCTCCTGCATCACCGGCACCGGTTCCCCCGGTGATCGACGCCCGGCGGGGCGCACACTCTCGCCCTGGGTTCAGAAGGTCGTCATGGTCGCGAGCAGTGTGTCGCTCGCGGCAGGATGCGACGTCGCCGAGACCGTGATCGGGCAGTCGTAGGTCACGCCCTCCGCGGTGGTCGGCGCCACGATGTTCAGCGTGAGGTGCACCTTCTTGCCGGCGCTCCACGGCGGGAACGTGAACTCCGCCGTACCGGCCTTGAACTCCTTCGTGATCTTCTCGGCGCGCCAGTCGGGCCGCTTGTACAGGCCTACGAGCACCGCGTTCACCACGAACCGCGGGTTGCCCTTGCACCCCTGGATCACGAACGTGTCGCCGAGCGCGCCGTCGTTCTGCAACGTGATCCAGAAACGCACCCCTTCGCCGTCGTCCAGGCGGACGGCGATCTTCTGCTTCGCGCCGGTCGCGTTGTAGACGTCGTTCCCGCGCCACGGGTGGGGCAGCGGGTCGATCGTGCATCCGGTGCTGAGCCCGCAGAGCTTGATCCATGCGTCGGGCCGATACGAGGTCCGGAAGGTCGCGCGCACGGTCATGGCCGAGTTCATCGTCACCTGGCACGACCCGCTGCCGGTACACGCGCCACCCCAACCGAGGAAGGTGGACTTCGCGTTCGCGGTGGCCGTGAGATCCACCACCGTGCCGGAACCGAAACCGGCCGAGCACGTGGCGCCGCAGTCGATGCCAGCGGGGCTGCTGGTCACCGTGCCACCGCCGCTCCCCCGCGAGACCACCGTCAGCGTCTGCGCGCCGCCGGCCGACACCGTGCCCGAGAGCGGCACCGTCGAGGCGATGAGGACGAAGAGCAGCAAGGGTGCGAGTCGTCGTTCCACGCCCCGAGTATCCGTCACCGTCGGCCCTCCCGCCGGCAGGCGCGGCGCCGGATCGTGGCATCTCTCGTTCCTGACCCGGGGTCAGCACCGTGCCTTGTGCCGCGTGACCCCCCCTCCCAGGATGAGCCGATCGCCCATCGATCCCGATCGGAGCAGCCATGCCCTTCGACATGAGCCTCGTGCAGCGAGGCGCCCGCAACCGCCGGACCCCCTACTACGAGGCTGAACAACGGCACGACCCGATCGGCTACACCGTCTACAACCACATGTACTTCCCGATCCGCTTCGACACCTTCGAGGCAGAGTTCGAGGCGCTGCTGAACGACGTCACGGTGTGGGACGTCGCGGTCGAGCGCTGTCTCGAGATCTCGGGGCCCGACGGGTTCCGCTTCGCGCAGCTCCTGACGCCGCGCGATCTCTCGCGCTGCGCGGTCGGGCAGGCGAAGTACGTCCTGATCTGCGACAGCGACGGTGGCATCATCAACGACCCGGTGCTCACGCGCATGGACGAGAACACGTTCTGGTTCGCGCTCGCGTCGAGCGACGCATTGCTGTTCGCCCGTGGCCTGAAGAACGCCTACCCCGACCTCGACGTGACGATCCGCGAGGCCGATGTCGCGCCGATGCAGATCCAGGGCCCCAAGTCGAAGGACCTGATGCGCGCGCTGGTCGGCGACGAGGTGCTCGACATCAGGTACTACTTCTTCAAGGAGTTCGAGATCGACGGGATCCCGGTCGTGATCACGCGCACCGGGTGGACGTCGGAGGTGGGCTACGAGATCTACCTGACCGACACCTCGAAGGGCACCGAGCTCTGGGAGAAGGTCATGGCGGCCGGCGCGCCGTTCAACGTGCGGCCAACGGGGCCAAGCGACATCCGCCGCATCGAGGGCGCGATCTTCAACTGGGGCGCCGACATGACCTACGACGACAACCCGTACGAGCTGGGACTCGGGCGATTGGTCGACGATCTGCCCGCCGACGCCTGCATCTCGATCACCGCGCTGAAGCGGATCGAGTCCGAGGGCGTGCGTCGCCGCATCAACGGCGTCGAGTTCGAGGGTGAGGCGTTCCCGGCGCTCAACAACGTGAAGTGGAACGCGCGCTCGGGCGATGTCATCGTCGGGAAGGTCACCTCGGCGATCTACTCCCCGCGCCTGGAGAAGAACCTGGGCTACTGCTGGCTCCCGACCGAGATGTCGGAGCTGGGGACGACGCTCGAGGTCGACACCGAGTGGGGAACGCGGACCGCCACGGTGGTCGAGATGCCGTTCGTCGATCCGAACAAGCAGATCCCGCTCGCGTAGCGCCGCCTTCAGGCGCGCGCGGTGCGGACGAGCGGGCGCGCGAGCCGGTAGACGGCATAAGCCACCAGCGTGAGCCCGATCGCCGCGCGGACCTGCTCCTCGCTGAATCGCGTTCGGCGCGCGATCGGTTTGGCCACCGCCCGGCCGAGCGAGCCTCGCCATCCGGTCAGGGCCGATTCGCCCAGTTGCATCGTCGTGCTCTCGGTCGTCATGCCGGGCCTATACCCACCGATCCGATCCGCAATCTTCCGCTTGCGCTTGGCGGTCGACTGAAGCACAATCGCGCCCATCTGAAGCAGGGGTACAGGGTGCCGCGACAGGGAGGGGACTCGTCGTGAACGAAGGGAAGTCGGGCTACGACCGCATGATCGATCACATGCGGAGGCTGCCGGTCTCGCGGCGCAACGTGCTGAGAGCGGCCTGGGTCGGGCCGGCCGCGGCCGCCCTGGCGGCATGCTCGAAGAAGGTGGGCTCCTCTGCCTCCTCGAGCACCGCCCCGACGGTCGGTGGGTCGCCCGCCGCGCTCGAGGACGAGCTGAACGTCTACAACTGGGCCGCGTACCTGAACCCGAAGAACCTCAAGGCGTTCGAGTCGGAGTACGGCATCGCCTCGACCCAGGACTTCTACGCCTCGAACGAGGAGTTGATCGCGAAGCTGAAGGGCGGCGCTGAAGGCTACGACATCATCGCGCCCACGGGGTACGCGGTCGAGATCCTCGCGAAGTCGGGCCTGCTCACCGAGCTCGACCACGCGAAGATCCCGAACCTCGCCAACGTCGACCCGCAGTTCCTCGACACCGGGTTCGACCCAGGGAATCGGTTCTCGGCACCCAAGGACTGGGGCACGACCGGCGTGGGTTACCTGACGGATCACGTGAGCGAAGACATCACGTCGTGGCGACAGTTCTTCGACCTCGCGTCGACGTACTCGGGCAAGTACACCGTGCTGGACTCCTCACCGGAGGTGATCGGGGCGGCGCTCAAGATGCTCGGCTATTCGTACAACTCGCTCGCGCAGGACGAGATCGACGAGGCCACGGACGCCCTGATCGGGATCAAGCCCGACATCGCCTCGATCACGTCCAGCAACTACCGCCAGATGATGCAGCGCGAGGAGTCGTACGTCGCGCTGGGCTGGAACGGCGACTTCTTCTACGTGAAGAAGCCGCACGCCTACGTGATCCCTTCCGAAGGCAGCGAATTCTGGCTCGACAACTGGTGCATCCCAGCGGGGGCGACGCACCCCGAGCTCGCGCACGAGTTCATCAATTGGATCCTGACGCCGGAGCACCAGGCGACCGAGACGGGCTACACCTACTACGCGAGCTGCGTGCCCGAGGCGAAGCCCCTGCTCGATAGCGCGATCTCGGGCGACCCCGCGATCTATCCCTCCGACGACGTGGTGGCCAAGCTCGAGACCGCGATCGCGGATCCGCTCTTCCTGCAACTCAGGAACGACGCCTGGACCAAGTTCAAGTCCGCCTAGATGCGCGACGGCCACGCCGTCGCGGAGCCACGGGCCTTGATCGTGCCCGCCTGGGGCTACTACGGCGCCTTCCTGCTGGTTCCGCTCGGGTTCATCGTGGTGTACGCCTTCGCTCGCACCACGGGGTTCTTCGAGGTGACCTTCGGGCTCTCAGGGGCGAATTTCCAGCGCCTCTGGGACCCGATCTACCTGAAGGTCTACCGGGCCACCTTCAGCATGGCGCTCGCCGGCACCCTCGGATGTCTCGCGATCGGCTACCCGTTCGCGTACTGGCTCGGCTCGAGGTCGCACCGCCGCAAGACCCTCCTGCTGCTGCTGATCGTCGTCCCGTTCTGGACGAGCATCCTGATCCGGACCTACGCCTGGGCGTTGCTGCTCGCCGGAGACGGTCCGCTCTCGAGCCTGCTCCAGCGGCTGCACCTGATCGGTAGCGAGCTCGCGCTCCTCAATACCTCGAAGGCGGTCTGGATCGGGCTCGTCTACGACTACCTGCCACTCATGTTGTTCCCGCTGTACGTGTCGATCGAGCGGATGGACCGGAGTCTCGTTGAGGCGGCGCGCGATCTGGGCCTGGGGAAGTGGCGCACCTTCTCTCGCGTCACGCTGCCGCTCACGCTCCCCGGCGTCCTGACGGGTGGGCTCCTCACCTTCGTGCCGATGACGGGCGAATACGTCGTTCCCTCGATCCTGGGTGGCGGTAAGAGCGCGCTGTTCGGTCCGATCGTCGGGTCCCAGTTCCTGAACGCGATCGACTATCCGTTCGGGGCTGCGATGGCACTCTCGCTCGTGGCGGTCCTGCTCGTGATGATCGTGGTGTACGTGCGCGTGCTCGGTCGCCGCGCAGAGGCGAACCTCGGGGCGGCGCTGTGAGCGCGATCGGCGCGACGGACGCGGCCGCGAGGCCCGACGTGCCGCGCCGCTCGGACACGTTGACCGACCGTATCCTTGCCACCTGGGGCGCGCTCGTCTACGTGTTCCTGTATGCGCCGATCGTGATCGTCGTGCTCTACGCATTCAACGAGTCGCGAGACGTCCAGGTGTGGGATCACCTCGGACTCAGCTATTGGTCGCAGACCTGGAGAGATCCCACGATCCGCTCCGCGCTGGTGCTCTCGTTGTGGACCGCTGCCGCGAACGCCGTGATCGCCACGATCCTCGGCACGGCCGCTGCATTGGGACTGCGAAACGTCGGACGCCGGACCCGCTTGGGGTTCGACGCCTTCATGTACACGGCGTTGATCGTGCCCGAGATCGTGATCGCGATCGCCTCGCTGTTGTTCTTCACGACGGTCGGACTCCCACTCGGCCCGATCGCGATCGTGCTCACCCACGCCGTCTTCAACACGTCGGTCGTCGCGTTGATCTGCCGTACCCGCCTCGCGGGCATGGATCGCACGCTGGAGGAGGCGGGCGCCGACCTCGGGGCGGCTCGAGGCGAGCGCTTCCGCCGCGTGACGCTCCCGCTGCTCTCCCCCGCGGTCCTGGCCGGAGGCCTGCTCGCCTTCACCTTCTCGTTCGACGACGTGGTCCTTTCGACGTTCGTCTCGGCGCCCGGCTCCACCACGCTCCCCTTGCGCGTCTTCTCCGAGCTCCGGTTCGGGCTCTCGCCCAAGGCGAACGTCGTGGCGACCTCGATGCTGGGTGTCACCCTGACGGCGATCCTCGTCGCCCAACACCTCCTGCGACGCGCGGAACGGCGTGCGGCATCGACCGGGGTGGCCGGTGGCTGAGGACCGCGCGCAGCTCGAGCTGGGTGCGCGGATCCGGTCGCTCCGCGAACGTCAGGGACGGCCGATCCGGGCGGTCGCGGAGCAGGCGGGCGTGTCGGAGAGCTTCCTCTCGCAGGTCGAGCGCGGTGTCGCGAACCCTTCGGTGGCCTCGCTACGCTCGCTCGCGGAGGCGCTCGGCGCCACTGTCGCTTCGTTCTTCGAGGACAGCCGCGAGCCGATCGGCCACGTCGTGCGGGCGGCGGACCGGCCCACGCTGATCCATCCGAAACGCCTGTGGGAAGACGAACTGCTGACGCCCGCGACCGCACGCAAGCTCCAGGTGATCATGTCGGTCGTCGAGCCCGGCCAGGGCTCCGGCGACGAGGCGTATACGCATGATTCCGACGAGGAGTGCGTGATCGTGCTGGAGGGTCGGCTGGAGTTCTGGGTGGCCGAGGACGCCTATGTGTTGGATGCCGGCGATTCGATCCTGTTCGAGAGCCGTGTCCCCCACCGCAACCGCAACCCGGGGCCGGATCCGGCCAGGGTGTTGTGGATCACCACGCCGCCTTCCTACTGAACGACGCCGGCTCCCCGAACCACTGCTACCGTGCTCCCCACGCGGCTACAGGCAGTGGCCCCTGGGAAGGATCGTCGGGATGCAGATCCAGATCGACTGGGCCATCGTGATGGCGTCCGTGATCGTCGGATTCACGGTCGGCATGACCGGGATGGGCGGCGGCGCCCTCATGACCCCGATCCTCCTGATCTTCTTCGGCATCACGCCCACCGCCGCGGTCTCGTCCGACCTGGTCGCCGCGATGGTCATGAAGCCGATCGGCGGCGGGGTCCACATCCGGCGCAAGACCGTGCGCTGGGAGCTGGTCTGGTGGCTCTGCCTCGGCTCGATCCCGATGGCGTTCGCCGGGGTGTTCATCCTCCATTCGACCGGCGACAGCGAGCACATCCAGGACACCACCCAGCTGCTCTTGGGCTTCACGCTGCTGCTGGCCGCGTTCGC
>JANLXF010000165.1:0-2332 GCA_031364965.1 Actinomycetes bacterium
GCCTCCTCCAGCGCTCCGGTCGCCCCCGGGGCGCAGGTGTACATGGCGAAGGAGTCGCAATTCCTGCTGGGCGTGAGGACGGTCCCGGTCGGTAGGGAGGAAGTCCGTAGGCGCCTCACCGTGCTCGGCCGAGTTGCACCCCGCGGCGGGAGCGAGGTGGAGATCATCGCCCCGCAGTCGGGAAGGATCCAGTTCCCCGGCGGCCGCCCGCCCGTGGTCGGGCAGTCGGTGCGCCGGAATCAAATCATCGGCGACCTGGTGGTCGTGGATGCGCTCGGGCTTCGCGCGCCGGTCTCCGGCGTGATCACCGGCGTGTTCGCGGTCAGCGGCCAGCTGGTCCAGGCCGGGCAGAAGATCGTCACTTTGCTGGATCCATCGGTCGTCTGGGTGCACGCCGACGTGTACGAGGCCGACCAGGCGACCGTGCAGCGCGCGACGCATGCGATCGTCAGCTCGCAGGCGATGCCCGACGTCGCCTTGCCCGCGCGCCGGGTCGCAATGGGCGTCACCCAGGGCGAGGTGCAGGGCGCGGTGGAGGTCTGGTTCGAGGTGCCGAATCCCGGCGGCCGCCTCAAGGTGGGGGCGCTGGTCGACGTCGGGATCGAAATCGGCGGCGCGGAACCGTCGCTCGTGGTGCCGCTGAGCGCGGTGTTCGAGAAGGACGGCCGCAAGCTGGTCTTCGTCCACATGGCACCCGAGCGCTTCGCGGCCCGCGAGGTGCGGATCGTCACGAGCCTCGGAGCACGAGCCGCGGTCGAAGGGGAGCTCGCCCCGGGGGACCGCGTCGTGACCACGGGCGGCTACCAGCTGCTCTCGTCCCCGACCGCCGGCCTCAACCGCTAGCGGGCCCGCCCATGTTCGACCGCATCATCTCGTTCTCTCTCCGTAACCGCCTGTTCGTCGTCGCGGCGGCACTGCTGCTGGTCGTGTACGGGACGGGCGTGATTCTGCAGCTTCCGGTGGACGTGTTCCCGGATCTCAACCGCCCGACCGTCACGATCCTCACCGAGGCTCCCGGGCTCGCCCCCCAGGAGGTCGAAACGCTGGTGAGCCTGCCGGTGGAGACCACCCTCAATGGGGCGCCCGGGGTGGAACGAGTGCGCTCCACTTCGGGCATCGGTCTGTCGGTCGTGTATGTCGAGTTCGCCTGGGGGACGGACATCTATCGCGACCGCCAGCTCGTGAGCGAGAAACTGCAGTTGGCCGCGGAGCGACTCCCGGATGGGGTCGTCCCGATCATGGGCCCGGTGTCATCGATCATGGGCGAGATCATGCTGCTCGGTATGGAAAGCACCAGCGGCCACACCTCCGCGATGGAGATGCGCACGCTCGCCGATTGGGTCATCCGCCAGCGTCTCCTGACCATTCCCGGCGTCTCGCAGGTCATCGCAATCGGCGGTGGCGTCAAGCAGTACCAGGTGCTGGTCAACCCCCAGCGGCTGGCCTCGCTCGGGCTCTCCCTCGAAGAGGTCGAGCGTGCCGTCGGTGCCAGCAACGAGAACAGTACGGGCGGCTACCTGGACGCCCAGTCGCAGGAGTACCTCATCCGCAACATCGGCCGGCTTCAGGACCCCGCGGAGCTGATGAACACGGTCGTGGCGACCCGCAACGGCGTCCCGGTGCTGCTGAAGGAGGTCGCGACGGTCGGCGTCCGTGCCAGGATCAAGCGGGGCGACGGCAGCGTGGACGGCAAGCCCGCCGTCATCCTCTCGATCCAGAAGCAGCCGGGAGCGAGCACGATCGAGCTGACGCACAAGGTCGAGAGCGCCCTGAAGGAGCTCCGCACGTCGCTGCCGGAGGATGTGCGGCTCCGGCCGCTGTTCCAGCAGTCCCACTTCATCGAAGCGGCGATCGGAAACGTCGAGGAGGCGATGCGGGACGGAGCGATCCTGGTGGTGATCGTCCTGTTCCTGTTCCTGCTGAACTTCCGGACCACGGCGATCACGCTGACCGCGATCCCGCTCTCGTTCGTGACGGCCGCCGTGGTGTTCAAGCTCCTCGGCGTCTCGATCAACACGATGACGCTCGGGGGACTGGCGATCGCCATCGGCGAGCTGGTCGACGACGCCATCGTCAACGTCGAGAACGTCTTCCGCCGGCTGCGCGAGAATCGGCAGGCGGTCAATCCGCGCCCGCCGCTGGAGGTCGTCTATCGCGCCTCGTTGGAGGTCAGGAACTCGATCGTCTACGCGACCATCATGGTCGTGCTGGTCTTCATCCCCCTGTTCGCCCTGAGCGGGATCGAGGGCCGGCTGTTCGCGCCGCTCGGGATCGCCTACATCGTCTCGATTCTCGCGTCGTTCGTCGTCTCTCTCACGGTCTCGCCGGCGCT
>JANLXF010000109.1:0-33546 GCA_031364965.1 Actinomycetes bacterium
CGGTGGCGGGGTCACCGGGTTGACGACGGCGTACCGGTTGACGCACGCCGACGCGTCGCTCGAGGTGACGGTGCTCGAGGCGAGCGATCGTCCCGGCGGCAAGCTCCGGTCGATCGAGGTCGGCGGGCTCGTGCTTCCCGCGGGGGCCGACTCCTTCGTGGCGCGCAAGCCGTGGGCGGTCGACCTGTGCAAGGAGCTCGACCTGGCGGGCGAACTCGTCTCGCCGGCCTCGGCCGGAGCGTTCATCTGGACCGATCACGGGCTCAGGCCATGCCTGCGCGACGCGCCGTTCGGGATCCCGGGCGACGTCGGCGACGTGTTCCGCTGGCCCGGTATCTCGCGCGCCGGCCGGCGCCGCGCGCTCCTGGACCTGGTGAAGACGAAGCGGAAGACCGACGGCGACGAGACGCTGGGGTCGCTGCTCCGCCGCCGCCTCGGCGACGAGGTCACCGATCTCGCGGTGGGACCGCTGCTGGCGGGACTGTTCGCCGGGGACGTCGACCGGCTCTCGGTGCGGGCGACGTTCCCCGAGCTCGAGGCCTGGGAGCGGTCGCAGGGAAGCCTGATCCGCGGTTCCCAGGCCGCATCGCGGAACGCCCGTGGGGGTAGCGCGCCACCGATGTTTGTGAAGCCGCGCGGCGGCGTCGATCGCCTGACCGACGAGCTGGCCGAGCGGCTCGGCCCCCGGGTGCGCACCGGGGCCGGCGCGCGCGGGATCGCCGTCGCCCCCGATGGATGGCGCGTCGAACTCGACGGCGATGCGGGCACGATCGCGGCCGACGCGGTCGTGCTGGCGACCCCTGGTCCGGAGACCGCGGGCATCCTCGGAGACACCGCCCCGGAGGTGGCCCGCGAGTTGAACGGCATCCCGTATTCGTCGACCGGTGTCATCTTGATGATCTACCCCGAGCGCACGCAGCCCGCGATCCAGGACGGCTCGGGGTTCGTGGTGCCGCGGGGCAAGGCGCCGATGACCGCGTGCACGTGGATCAGCAGCAAGTGGCCGAGCGAATCGTTCGGGTTGCGGGCGGTCGTGCGGTGCTACGTGGGCGCCGTAGGAGAGGAGGACATCCTCGATGCGGACGACGTCGATCTGGTCGAGGCGTGCGCGCGACACCTCGCGGCCGTGCTGCCGCTCCCCGACGCGCCGGATCACGCCGCAGTGGTGCGATGGCCCGCGTCGATGCCGCAGTTCGAGCTCGGCCACGTCGAACGGGTGGCGCGGATCCGCGACGCCCTGCCCGAGGGTATCTTCGTGGTGGGACAGCCCTACGACGGGGTGGGGGTCCCCGATTGCGTCCGCGGAGCGGGTGAGACGGCCGAGCAGGTCGCCGCGCACCTCGCAGACGCCCCGATGCGCGAGGAGACGGTTCGATGAGCGACACGGTGTACGCCCTCTACGCGGTGTTCATGGGCAGCGACGACCTGCGCGAGGAGCTCGCCGATGCCGACGACCGCGCGGCCGCTGTCCAGGAGGTCGAGAACCTCTACAAGTCCTGGGAAGGCTCGATCACGGTTCGCGGCACCTACTCGACCGTGGGGTTCCGTCCCGATGCCGACCTGATGCTCTGGATCCACGGGCCCACGCCCCAGGAGGTCCAGCGTGCGATCGTCGAGTTCCGGCGCACGACGATCGGGCGGCTCACCGATCTCACCTGGACGTTCATGGGCGTCGTGAAGCCGGCGGAATTCACGGCCGATCACGCGCCGGCCTTCGTGAAGGGCACGCCGCCTGAGACGTTCCTGTGCGTGTATCCGTTCGTGCGCACACCCGAGTGGTACCTGCTTCCGCGCGAGGAGCGTGGTGAGCTGCTCCGCGAACACGGGATCGCCGGGCGGGAGTTCCCCGAGGTCCTCGCGAACACGACGAGCAACTTCGGTCTGGGTGACTGGGAGTGGATCCTCGCCTTCGAGGCGGCCAAGGCGGAATCCCTCGTCGACGTGATCCGGCGTCTCCGCGAGACGAAGGCTCGGCTCTACACGAAGGAAGAGATCCCGTTCGTCACGGGGATCCGCAAGTCCGTCGCCGACGCGATCGGTGACCTGGTCTAGCCGTCGGACGGCGGGGGCGGATCCTCGAGCAGCGAGGCCGCATGATCCGGCACGTAGGTGGACAGCTGTTGCGGTGGCCGGACGTACCCCATGTCGACCTGGCGTTCGGGGATCTCGATCTCGGGGAGCGGCTTGGCCTCCCACGGGATCTGCCCCAGCAGATGGGCGATGCAGTTGAGGCGCGCCTTCTTCTTGTCGTCGGCCTCCACGACGTGCCAGCGTGCCTCGGGGATGTCGGTGTGCACGAACATCTCGTCCTTGGCGCGTGAGTAGTCGACCCACTTGGTGCGGGAGAACAGGTCGGTCTCGCTCAGCTTCCAGCGGCGCATCGGATCGTTCACCCGCGCCATGAACCGTCGTTCCTGCTCCTCGTCGCTCACCGAGAACCAGTACTTGATCAAGATGATGCCCTCCTCGTCCAGCAGCCGTTCGAAGATCGGGCACTGGCGGAGGAACCGGTAGTACTCCTCGGGCGTGCAGAACCCGAGGACGTGCTCGATACCGGCGCGGTTGTACCAGCTCCGGTCGAACAACACGATCTCGCCCGCCGCGGGGAGCTCCTCGACATACCGCTGGAAGTACCACTGCGAGGTCTGCCGCTCGGTGGGCTTGGGGAGCGCCACGTGTCGCGTGATGCGGGGGTTCATGTGCTCGGTCATGCGCTTGATCGTGCCCCCCTTGCCCGCCGCGTCGCGGCCCTCGAAGATCACGACGATGCGCGCGCCGGTGTCGGCCACCCATTGCTCCATCCGCACGAGCTGCTCCTGCAGGCGGAAGAGCTCTGGCTCGTAGACCTTCTTCGGGTACTTGTGCCGTGTCACGCGCGAGAGTCTATGCCGGTCGCGGCGTCCGGCATCTACGCTGGTGGGGTGACCGATACGCACCCGATTCCCCGCCACCTCCTGACGAAGCCCCGGCTGCGCGGTCGCTTCCACCAGGGGGCGTTCTTCGTATCGCTGCCGGCGGGGCTCGTGCTGGCGTGGGTGGCGCCGGGCGCGGCCGCCCGTATCGCGGCGATCGTCTACTGGATCGCGTTGCAGCTCCAGTTCGGGGCGAGCGCGATG
The DNA here is from genome assembly GCA_031364965.1 of Actinomycetes bacterium. Lineage (GTDB taxonomy): Bacteria > Actinomycetota > UBA4738 > UBA4738 > HRBIN12 > JAOUEA01. The sequence continues at coordinate 3,117 of JANLXF010000109.1, forward strand.
TACCACGTGGGCGGCTGGACCGAAGCGGCGTACGTCCGCATGCGACGCCTCGACCACTCGATGATCTTCGTGCTGATCGCGGGCACGTACACCCCGATGTGTGTCGTGGCCCTCCACGGGACGGCAACGTGGACCGTCCTGGCCCTCGTCTGGGCCGGGGCGGCCGTAGGCATCGTGACGAAGATGTACCGCGTCGACCTGCACGTCTTGTCGGGCATCATGTACATCGGCCTGGGCTGGGTGGCGGTCTTCATCTTGCCGGCGCTCGCGCGCGCGATGTCGGACATCGGCATGGCGCTCGTGGTGGGCGGAGGGGTGCTCTATACGCTCGGCGCGATCGTGTTCGCGACGCACCGTCCCGACCCGTGGCCGGAGTGGTTCGGGTTCCACGAGGTCTGGCACGTCTTCACGATCGCGGCTGCGACGTCGTTCTACCTCGCGATCCTGTTGCTCTTCCTCTCGGCGTGACTCAGAGCAGCGACGTGAGCGTGTCGATCGTGCGGTAGGCGTCCACGTTGGCCGGCCGTCCCTCGGCCGCCTCCTCCGGACGCAGGATCAGGTAGGTCCACATGCCCACGTCCGCGGCGCCGTCGCAGTACGAGGTCTGGTCGTCGACGAACACCACGCGCGACGGGTCCGTCACGCCGAGCCGGTCGAGCGTGGTCCGGTAGATCGCGGGGTCGGGTTTCATCGCGCGAACCTCGACCGACAGGATCACCGCGTCGAACTCGTCGTCGAGACCGAGCCGCTGGACCAAGGGACGGGTGTTGTGCGAGCAGTTGCTGACGAGGGCGGTCTTCACGCCTCGGGCGCGGAGCTCGCGCACGACCGGCAGCGAATCGTCGTAGAGCTTCACGCCACCTTCCTCGATGTGTTGGTGTTCGAGCCCGCGGAGCCGGGCGACGAGCGCAGGCTCGGGATCGAGACCCACGGCGCGGATCACCGACGCGAGGTCGTCGTCGGCGTCGGCGTACGCGCCGGTCGAGCGTGCGGGCCGCGTCAGGTCGAACGCGCGTCCGACATCCGCGTGCGTGACCCCCAACTCGCCGGCGAGGCGCTCCTGCCAGCCCCACCAGTCGCTCCAGACGAGCGTGTCGTACAGATCGAGTAGCACGGCGTCGGGCTGGGACATGTTCCCCAGCGTAGCGTCACTCCGACCAGAGGCCGGCGAGGAAGGCATCCACGTCGGCGGTTCCGGTGAGGTCGACCACGCCGTCGGGCTCGGGGTCCGCGGCCGGCGCGATCGCCTCGAACCGTGCGCGCACCTCCTCGGGAGCCAGGAACCGAGAGAGCTGCGCGTACGAATGCGGGTCCTCGAGCCCACGGGGCCGGCGGTAGTAGCGCATCGGCATGTACACATGGAGGGCGTCGCGCGGACGGGTGAGCGCCACGTACAGTAGACGCCGTTCCTCCTCGATCTCGTCGTCGTCGCCCGTAGCCATGTCCGAGGGGATCATGCCGTCGGCTGCGTGGATCACATGCACGACATCCCACTCCAGCCCCTTCGCGCTGTGGATCGTGGAAAGCACCAGGTAGTCCTCGTCCAGGAGCGGTGGCCCTGCGAGATCGCCGGTCGACGACGGCGGATCCAGCGTGAGCTCGCTCAGGAACCGCCCGCGGGCCTCGTAGCCGGTGGCCAGGAGCGCGAGCTGATCGAGGTCGGCGAGCCTCGCCGCCGGCGCCTCGTACCGCTTCGCGAACACCGGCTCGAGGAACGTGCGGAGACGTTCCACCTGCCCGGCGGGGGTGAGCAGCTCCTCGTCGGCACACCCCGCGAGCGCGCTCCGGAGCTCGCGGATCCCGTGGGCGGCGGCCTTGGGAACCTCGAGCGGTTCCTCGAGGAACGTGGCGAGGGGCGACCGCTGCTCGTCCCCGGTGCGGCGCACCTGGAGCTGGTCCATCAGTCGCCGCGCGGTCGCCGGGCCCATCCCGTCGGGCAGCTGCAGCACGCGGAACCAGCTGATCTCGTCGAATGGGTTCTCGAGCACCCGCAGCAGCGCGAGCGTGTCTTTCACGTGCGCGGCCTCCATGAACTTCAGGCCACCGAACTTCACGAAGGGGATGTTGCGGCGCGCGAGCTCGACCTCGAGCAGGTCGCTGTGATGCCCTGTGCGAAAGAGCACCGCCTGTTCCTTCAGCGGCACGCCCTCCTCGCGGTGGGCCAGCACGGCGCGGCACACCGCGTCGCACTGCTCGGACTCGTCGAGGCAGGTCCGAAGCGTGGGGATGCGCGCGCCGGGCCGCTCGCCCCACAAGGTCTTCTCGTGGCGCTGCGGGCTCAGCGCGATCACCGCGTTCGAGGCGCCCAGGATCGGGGATGTCGAGCGGTAGTTCTGTTCGAGCTTGACCACCGTCGCGCCGGGGAACCGATCGGGGAACTCCAAGATGTTGCGGACGGTCGCCGCGCGGAACCCGTAGATCGACTGCGCGTCGTCGCCCACCACGGTGAGGTTGCGCGGCGTGCCCTCGGGCCGCAGCCCTTCGAGGATGTCGGCCTGCAGCGCGTTCGTGTCTTGGTACTCGTCGACGAGCACGTGGTCGAACATCGCCGCCAGCGGCCCCCGCGTTGCGTCGCTCCAGGCGAGCACCTTCCAGAAGAGCAGCAGGTCGTCGTAGTCGAGGACGTTCTGCGCACGCTTGCGCGCCGTGTACGCCTGGAAGATCTCGCGGACCCCGTCGGCTTCCTCAATGCACCACGGGTAATGGCGCTTCACGACGTCGCCGAGCTTCTCGCCGGCGTTCACGGTCCGGGAGTAGATGCCGGCGAGGGTCTCCTTGCGGGGGAAGCGCCGTTCGCGCGCGCTGAACCCGAGTTCGTCGCGCAGCAGGTTCATGACGTCGGCGGCGTCGGCCTGGTCGAGCACGGTGAAGTCGGGCCGTAATCCGAGCGGTCGGCCGTGGAGCCGCAGCAGCCGGTTGGCCACCGCGTGGAACGTGCCGCCGACGACCCGGCCGGTGTCACGGGCACCGGAGAGCCGCTCCGCGCGCGAGAGCATCTCCCGCGAGGCGCGGCGGCTGAACGTGAGCAGCAGGATGCGCTCGGGGCTGATGCCCTGCTCGACGAGCCATGCGACGCGCGCCGCGAGGGTCGTGGTCTTGCCGGTACCCGCGCCCGCCACGATCAGCAGGGGGCCGTCGCCGTGCGTGACGGCGGTGCGCTGCGCGTCATTGAGGTCGCCGAACATGTGTTCGAGAGTATAGGTGCGGGGGTGGTGGGAGCGGCGCAGGTGCGGCGAGTTGCGCGATCCCAGTACGGCGTCGGCAGCGTGCTCAGGCGGGCGGGGGCTCCGATGCCCGCCGTACCGCATCGGCGGCTTCGACGGCGTCTGCGCCGACCGCCCGAGCGCGTGCCAGGTACGCGGCCGCGAGGTCGTCCAGGTCCGGCTCCCTGGGTGCGCGCGGCGGATCCGGCGCCACGAAGGTGCCCGCCCGGCCGCGCCCCACGAGATACGCCTCGCGTTCGAGCTCGCGATAGGCGCGTGCGACCGTGTTGGGCGCCAGGAGAAGACGGTCGGCGAGGGCTCGCACGGTCGGCAGTCGGTCGCCGGGCTCGACGGCCCCGAGGTCGATCAGTCGTCGCAGTGCGGCCTTCAGTTGGGCAGATACCGGGCTGCGAGACGTTCGATCGATCGTGATCGCGAGCGGTTCCATCGCGCTTCCCCCATGGCCTCGGATGCTGCGATGCTAGACGCTCCATGGAGGAGCCAGACCAGCAGCCGCAGATCAGGGTGACGGCCGACGGCCCGTACGAAGTCATCGGGCTGCCGGTCGGGCGTACGCATCAGATCGAGACCGAGTTCGGCGAGCCGGTCGACTGGGCGCCGGTCGAGCCGCTCTGTCCGGCCGGTCCTATGGTCCGACTCTGCCGATGCGGGTCCTCCTCGACCAAGCCGTTCTGCGATGACAGCCACGAGACGGCCGAGTGGGATCCATCCGTGACGGCCGACACCGGTCCGCGCGCCGTCCGCGCACAGCGCTTCCAGGGCACCGAGGTCGTGATGGGCGACGATCATTCGCTCTGTACGCACGCCGGGTATTGCGGTGACCGGTTCACGAACGTCTGGCGGATGCTGGGTGAGACCGCGGACCCCGAGATCCGTGCCCGCCTCTCGCACATGGTCGAGCTGTGTCCGTCGGGCACGCTGACCTGGGCCCCCGACACCGGATCCGACGATGTCGAGCCGGTCTTCGAGCCGAGCGTCGCGGTGTCCGACGACGGCCCGATCTGGGTGCGGGGCGGCGTGCCCGTGACCGGACCCGACGGCGAGGCCTACGAGGTGCGCAACCGCGTCACGCTCTGCCGGTGCGGACGGTCGGCCAACAAGCCGTTCTGCGACGGAACGCACAAGGCCGTCGGATTCTCCGACCCGTGAGCGAGCGCGGGGTCGAGATCGTGCGGGGCGGCCCGATGGTGGTCCGCGGTCTTGCGCTTCGCCGGATCTCGGGCCAGGTGCTCGGCCCCGATCTCGCGTCCGGCGAGACCTACGAGCTGTGTCGCTGCGGTCGTTCCTCGACGATGCCGTACTGCGAACGCGAGGCGCCCTACGGCTGCTTCGAGGAAGAGGCCCCCACGCGGGAACTCGAGAAGCTCCCGACCTGGGACATCCCCGATCCCTCGATCGCCTGCGTCGCGCTGAAGGCGAACGGGCCCGTCCGGGTCTCGGGCGACGTGGCGATCACCGGCGCCGACGGCACGAGCGTGCCGGGCCACGCGGGCCGGCGCTCGCTCTGCCGCTGCGGCGCCTCGGCGTGCCAGCCGATGTGCGACGGCTCGCACAAGCTTGCGCCGATCGTGGATCCGCCGGTCGGGTCTTAGCTCGCCGCGGGCACCAGTCCCAGGTCGCGCAGCAGGTTCGGCGGGATCGCGTGACAGTAGGGCTCGTGGCCCGTCTTGTCGTAGTAGCGCTGGTGGTAGTCCTCGGCCGGGTAGAAGGCCGAGAACCCGGTGATCTCCGTCGCGATCGGCGCCGAGAAGCGCGGCTGTGCCCGGTCGCGCGAGGCGTTCGCCGCCTCCCGCTGCGCGTCGGAGTGCGTGAAGATCGCGCTTCGGTACTGGGTCCCGCGGTCGGGGCCCTGGCGGTTCACCTGCGTTGGGTCGTGCATGGCCCAGAAGACCTCCAGGAGCTGTTCATAGGTCACGATCGACGGATCGTAGGTCACCTGGACGACCTCGGCGTGGCCGGTCGTGCCGGTGCACACCTCGCGGTAGCTCGCGTCGGGCACGACGCCGCCGCTGTAGCCGCTCACGACGTCGGTCACGCCGGGCACCTTCAGGTAGATGTACTCGACGCCCCAGAAACACCCGGCGCCGAAGGTCGCGATCTCGGTGGTCATCTCTTCCCTTCCTGGTCGGTTCACCTCTCATGGTCTCGCGAACCCGGTCGAACGTTGCGGCTGGCACGGACACTCGCCCGATTTCCGGTTGCGGACCGAGGGGGTGTAGCCTCGGCCAACCTGACATTGAACGGAGATTCAAACGATGGTCACACGACATGACGCCAACCGGTACGACGCGATCGTGGTGGGCGGAGGCCACAACGGGCTCGTCGCTGCGGCATACCTGGCCAAACACGGCGCCCGGACGGTCGTGCTGGAGGCGCGGCACAAGACGGGCGGCGCGGCCGACACGATGGCCCCCTGGCCCGAGGCGCCCGACATCCGCGTCACGACGCTCAGCTACGTGATGAGCCTGATGCCGCCCACGATCCAACGTGACCTGCAGCTCGAGCGGTTCGGCTACAAGGTGCACCCCCAGGGCATGGGGTACCTCCCGCACCCCAGCGGCAGGTCGATCGTGCAACACGAGGACCCGGAGAAGACCCGGGCCTCCGTGGCGCGATTCTCGAAGAAGGACGCCGACGCGTACTTCGAGTTCGAGGAGTGGATCGGCGGCATCGCGAACATCCTGGGGCCGCTGCTGATGCAGACGCCGTCGCACCTTGGCTCGAAGAAGGCGCGGGACCTCAAGGATGTTGCGCAGCTCGGATGGCACCTGCGCAAGGAGATCGACGAGCGCCGCGTGGCCGACATCACGCGGCTCTTCACGATGAGTGCGTCCGACCTGCTCGACCGTTGGTTCGAGTCGCCGGTGCTCAAGGGATTCATGGCGGTGAACGGGATCATCGGCACGTGGGCGGGGCCCGACGCCCCGGGCACCGCGTACGTGCTGATGCATCACTCCGTCGGCGACATCGGCGACGGGCAGATCGCGAGCTGGGGGTATCCCGAAGGTGGCATGGGCGCGGTCGCCCGCGCGTGCGAGGAGTCCGCGCGCTTCTTCGGAGCCGAGATCCGCACGAACGCGCGGGTCGGCAAGATCACGACGTCGAACGGTCGGGCCCGCGGCGTCGTGCTGGAGAACGGCGAGGAGCTGTCGGCGCCCGTGGTGGTCACCGCGGTCCACCCGAAGATCACGTTCCTGCAGCATCTCTCGCCCTCCGAGCTTCCGGCCGAGTTCGTCCACGACATCGAGCACTGGAAGACCCGCAGCGGCACCGTGAAGATCAACCTCGCTGTGAGCGAGCTCCCGGACTTCACGGCCGACCCGGGGTTCGACCCGTCGATCCACGGCGGGGCGATCCAGATCCTCGACGACGTCGATTACCTTGAGCGCGCCTTCCAACAGGCGCGGTTCGGCGAGGCGGCGACGCTGCCCTTCAGCGACACGGCGATCCCCACGGTGGCCGACAGGACCCTCGCACCCGAGGGCGTCCACGTGGTGTCGATGTTCACCCAGTGGGTGCCCCACGAGTGGGCCACCGAGGACGGCCACGAAGCCGACCTCGATGCGTACGCCGATCGTCTGATCGAGCGGGTGAACGATGTCGCTCCCAACTTCAAGCGCTCGATCATGCACCGGCAGGTGATCGGACCCAAGCAGATGCAGGACGAGTGGGGCTTGATCGGCGGGAACATCTTCCACGGGGAGCTCTCGGTCGATCAGCTCTTCCACATGCGGCCGGCGCCGGGCTACGCCGACTACCGCACCCCGATCACCGGGCTGTATCAGGCGAGCAGCGCGACGCACGCGGGCGGCGGTGTCACGGGGATGCCCGGCCACCACTGCGTGCGCGAGATCCTGGCGGACAAGGCGTTGAAGAAGCTGAAGACCTAGCGCGCGACTCGGTCATCCCGGTAGGACCGGTGCCACGCCGATCGTTCATGGCATAGTCCTCGCCGATGAGCATCGACGAAGCGTTGCGCGCGGTGGACGCGATCTTCGATCGGGCCGCCGGCGAGGGGTCGATCCCGGGCATCTCGTACGGCGTCGTGATCGGTGGAGAACTCGTGCACGCGCGCGGGCTTGGGACGCTCCGCCACGGGGAGGAGCGCGTGCCCGACGCCGACAGCGTGTTCCGCATCGCGTCGATAACGAAGAGCTTCACGGCGTCGCTCGCCGTGCTGATGCGAGACGAGGGCGCCCTGCGGTTCGACGAGCCCGTGGCGACCTACGTGCGGGAGCTCGGGGCGCTGCGCGGTCCCACTGCCGACTCGCCCCCCGTCACGGTGCGGCATCTGCTGACGATGGCGGGGGGTCTCCCCACGGACGACCCCTGGGGCGACCGCCTGCAGGGCATGGATCTCGGTCGCTTCGCCGGATTGCTCTCGGGTGGCTTCGAGGCTGCCTGGACGCCGGGCACCGCCTTCGAGTATTCGAACCTTGGTTACGGGATGCTCGGGCGCGCGCTCACGAACGCCGGCGGCACGGAGTATCGGGAGCTCGTCCGGGCCCGCCTGCTCGATCCTCTCGGGATGGGCGCCACCGTCTACACCGCCGAGGAGGTGCCGCCGGACCGGCTCGCGTTCGGGTACGTCCGGCGCGACGACTCCTTCGTCGAGGAGCCGTTCGACGGGTACGGGGCCCTCGCCTCGATGGGCGGGATCTTCAGCTCGGTGCGCGAGCTCGCGACCTGGGTGTCGGGATTCGCCGACGCGTTCCCCCCGCGCGACGATGCCGAGGGGTCCCACCCGTTGTCCCGAGCCTCCCGTCGGGAGATGCAGCAGGTCCATCGGTCGTTCGAGCCCGAGCTCCGCCGCATGTCCACGGACTCGCCACCCGAGGTGATCAGCGGCGGCTACGGCCTGGGCCTCTTCGTGTCGCACGATCTCCGGCTCGGCCACCTCGTTGGCCATAGCGGGGGCTATCCGGGGTTCGGGTCGCACATGCGGTGGCATCCCGGTTCGCGCGTAGGGGTTGTCGCGCTCGGGAATCGGACCTACGCCCCGATGTCGACGTATGCCGCGGAGGCGCTTGCCGCGCTGGTCACACGGGAGGCTGCTCCGATCCGCTCCGTGATCCCCTGGGGGGCCACGCGCACGGCGCGAGCCCAGATGGAAACGTTGCTGCGCGCGTGGGATCCAGACCTGGCCACCGAGGTGTTCGCGTCCAACGTGGACCTGGACGACCCACTCGATCGTCGCCGCGCCGAGGTCGATCGGATCAGGGAACGCCACGGCGCGCTCACTCCCGACCCAGACCTGGCGGAGGAGTCCGACTCGCCGGCGCACCTCGTGTGGTGGCTGCGGGGAGCCCGTGGGGGGCGGGTGCGGGTCGAGATCTTGATGACGGGGGAGCGCCCTCCGCGCGTGCAGACATTCGCGCTTCGCTCGGTGATGGATCCGTCCCCGGCGATGGCTGAGGCGATCCGCCGGGTGGAGGCGCTCTCCGGCCTTCCCGCCCCGGCGTGGCCCGACGAGCTTCCGCTCGCCGGCGACGTCGATCGTGCAGCGCTCGACCTCGCGCTCCGCGCCGCGTCCGACTTGTTCGGGCCGCTCGAGGCCGGCCCGGCGATCCGGGGCGACGGCGATCGCGACGTCACGGTGGAGCTCCGGGGCGCGCGCGGGATCGTCGATCTCCGGCTCGTGCTCGATCCGGACAGCGGGGCGTTCGCCACCGTGACGCTCGTGCCGCGGACGATCTCGGCGCCCCGGGCCTAGCGTCGGTCAGCCGGTCCGGGGGGCGGTGAAGTACGGCGCCGCGACACCGCGCACGTCGTGGGTCCAGACGAAGCCCTCGAACCCCGCGCCGGTCGCGTCGGTGAGGTCGAAGGCGATCGTCTCCTCCGAGCTGGAATCGGGTGCCGAGTTCAGCGACCAGCGACAGTCGGGGGCCGGCCGCAGGCCGACCTCGTTCTCGATAGGAGAGCCGGCGGCGCGCCACCACAGGCCGACCACGTCCAGGTCGGGCCGCAGGTTCCCACCGTTGACCGCGCGCATGACGAACGCCGAGCCGTCTTCCAGGATCGATGCCGCCGTGACCTTCAGGTCGGCCTGGCCGAACGAGATCGTGCCGACGTAGAGCGCGTCGTTCGTGAGTCCGGACGCGGCCGTGTTCCTGGTCGTGAAGCGGAAGATACGGAAGTCGGTGCGCACGCCGTCGCCGTCGGCGTCGACGGGTGACTTCGCGATCAGATACACGGGGGCGGGGCCCGTGCCGGCGCTCCCCGTGTCGACGAAGGCCGCCTCGACGTTGGGCGTCACCTGCACCCCGCCCTTCATCAGGCGGATCGGGTAGCGCACGACGGGAAGGGCCGGCCCCGTGAGTGCGGCGTCGAGCGCCGGGTGCGAGGTCAGGAAGGATGGTCCCACCACCGGAGACGGAGACGGAGACGGAGATGGAGATGGAGATGGGGACGGAGATGGGGACGGAGTCGGCGTCGGCGTCGGCCGCTTCCCGAACGCCGCGGTCGTAGCCGACATGCCCGCACCGACCCGCGCAGCGACCAGCGGCTCGCTCGACAGATCGGGCTCCCCGACCACGTAGGCGTTCAGCGTGCTTCGGGACCCGCCGTTGTCGCCCGTGTCGAACAGCCAGATCTGACCTGCGCTTCCCGAGGCGCCCTCGATCGAGAGGTCTTCGAAGTCCGGGATCGGGTTCGTGGTCTGTCCGAGCTTCGTGATCGTGTCCGTCGTCGGCTCCACCGGGTCGTCCTGGAACCCGGCCGCATCGAGGGGATAGCGGATCGCCAGGCTTCCATCGCGCGCGTCGAGGCCGAACAGGAACACCTGGTCGGTGCCGGCCAGCTCGTTGGCGGAACGGTCGCCCACCGCCCAGGCGATCTGCTCGCCCGTGGTCTCGGAGTCGAAGCGGGACACCGCGAGTCCGGAGATCCCGATCGTGGCGATCGACGGATCGCCCGCGGCCTGTCCTAGCGTGCCCGTCTGCTGCAGGGGTCCCAGCGTCGGACACGGGACCGTGCCGGCGCCGGCCCCGGTGGGGGCGAGCGAAAGTGCCGCGATGAGGCCGGCTGCGGAGACGACGGACCAGCGCCGGTGGTTCTGCATCCCGGAAATGTAGCTCCCGCGGACTACTTGTGACTACGTAACGACGCCGGCAGATCCCGAGATCGCGAGACTCCGCACGAGCCGAGCGAGTTGGATTCCGTCGCTTCCGGCCGTGCGGGCGTTCGCCTCGAAGTCCCAGAGCGCGTAGTCCACGAGGACCGCGAACGACCAATCGCGCAGCCGCTCCCGGTCGCACCCGAACAGGTCGCAGAGCTGGTCGAAGCGACGCTGGAGACGATCGTGGGGATCGGGGTCGGCGAGCACGTTTCGGCGCCGGTCCCGCAGGAGCGCGGCGATGTCGAACTCCCGCTCGCCGACGAGCGGTTTGGGGGCGATCGCGAGCCAGGCCTCGCGATCTGCCGCCAGGATATTCGCGTGGTGGAGGTCGCCGTGCAGGAGCACGGGTTCGCCCTGGGTCGCGACCAGATCGCGCAGCGTCTCGACGGCGAGGTCGAGCAACGGTCGTTCGAACGGCGCCATCTGCTCGACGTGGCGCAGCGGCATCGATTCGGCCCAGCGGGTCGCCTCCTCGGCGACGGTCACGAACCCCTCGGGGGCGGGGCGCCAGAGCCGTCGCAGCACGCCGGCGGCGATCTCGTTCGCCTCGGGCTCCTCGCGGATGTCGAGCAGCGACGCCCCCGGCATCGCGCGCTCCAGCAGCTGGGCGCCACCGGGATCGTGGTCGAGCAGCCGCACCATCGCCTCGCCGCCCGCCTCGCCGATCGCCCGGGTCTGGTCCGCGAACCACCCGTCGGGGTATCCGAGCTTCACCACCACCGGCTCGGTGCCGGCGCGCTCCGCCGTCACCACATATCCGTTCGAGCTGCCCGCGAACGGCTCACCGAGTTCCAGCGACCAGCGGGACCTGAGCTCCCGGAGGAAGCGCGGCACACGGCGTACCCAGGCGTCCGCGTCGGGTCCGATGCGGGCGCGGGTGGACGCTTTGAAGTCGTCGAGCGGGCTACCCATGGTGACCGAGCCTAGTGCCCGTCTGCCCGCCCCGGCCCTAAGCCGCGTGCCGAGGCGAACGTGGGCCCGTGACCGACCTGGGAAATGGTTCCATCGCCCTATGCGCTGGAACCCCTCCATTACCCGAAATCAGGTAGTGACCGACGAACCTCAGGAGGGGTGAGATCGATGCGGCAGTGGGAACTCTTCGGCATCACAGATACGGTGCCGACCCCGCCTCCACCTCGGAAGCGGTTCCAGGGCGCCGAGACGATCGCGGCGGTAGCCGCAGGGAGGCCGGTGTTCTTCTGGACCACCGACACCGCCTTGCGACTGCGCACCGTGACCGGGGCGGCGACCCAGATCATCGGAGTCCCGTTCTCCAAGTGCGAAGGCCGGGGCTTGCTCGAACTGTTCGGGATGGAAGGTCCCAACCTGGAGATCCTGGAGGCCCACGTGGCCGCGCTGAATGGGGAGACCATGGGGTTCACGCTCCGTGGGGAGCGCGGCACCGTGCGATGCGAGGTGGCGCCGACGCATGACGTGCTCGATCGCGTCACCGGCACCTTCTGCCTCGCGATGGAGGTCGAGGACATCGACGTGCGCGATCCCGAGTCGCGCCCGCTCGACGTCGCGTACGCCGCGTAGCTACGCGGTTAGTCGCGGAACGACGCGGCGGTCTCGATCACCCGACCGACCTCGTCGGGGCCGAGCGTTGCGGACAGCGTCCACAATTCATACCCGCTGGGTGGCAGCCAGACCCCGCCGGCGAGCATGTGGTGGAAGAAGCGGGCGAACCGCCCGTGGTCCGCGGCGGTGGCCCCGGCGAAGTCGGCGATCACCTCGCCTTCTTCGCCGGTGAAGAAGACGCTGAAGAGCGACCCCGCCCGGTTGATCGTCACCGGGATCCCTGCATCCGCGAACCCGTCGGCCAGACCCCCGATCAGGGTGTCGGCGGTCGCCTCCAGATACGGGTACGGGTCCAACGTTCGCGCCAGGTCGAGCGCCGCGATCCCGGCGGCGACCGCCACCGGGTTCCCGCTGAGCGTCCCCGCCTGGTAGACCGGCCCGGTCGGCGCGAGCTGGGCCATCACGTCGCGCCGCCCGCCGAAGGCCGCGCACGGGAACCCGCCACCCATCACCTTGCCGAGCGCGGTCAGGTCGGGCGTCACGCCGTAGTGGGTCTGTGCGCCGCCGTACGCGATCCGGAACCCGGTGATCACCTCGTCGAACAGGAGCAGCGCGCCGTGCGCGTCGCAGATCGCCCGGAGCCCCTCCAGGAACCCGGGCGCCGGCGGCACGACGCCCATGTTCGCGGCCACGGGTTCCACGGCCACCACGGCGATCTCGCGTCCGCGCTCGGAGAACACGGCCCGTACCGTCTCGAGATCGTTGAACGGCGCGGTGATCGTGTCCCTCGCGGACCCCTCGGTGACCCCCGGTGACGACGGGAGGCCGAGCGTCGCGAGCCCGCTCCCGCCGCCCTTCGCCAGCAGCGAGTCTGAGTGACCGTGGTAGCAGCCTTCGAACTTGAGGAGCAGGTCGCGGCCGGTGGCGCCGCGCGCGAGCCGGATCGCGCTCATCGCGGCCTCGGTGCCGCTGGAGACCAAGCGAACCTGGTCGATCGAGGGCACGGCGTCGACGATGCGCTCGGCGAGGTCGACCTCGCCCTCGGTGGGCGCGCCGAACGTCGTGCCGTGGGACGCCGCCCGGCGCGCCGCCTCGACGATCGCCGGATGCGCATGTCCGAAGAGCAGCGCGCCCCACGACTGCACCAGGTCCACGTAGCGGTTCCCGTCGGCGTCGACGATCCATGAGCCTTCGCCTCGGGCCGCGAACCGTGGCGTGCCGCCGACACCCCCGAACGCGCGCACCGGGGAATCGACCCCGCCCGGGATCACCTGGTTCGCACGCGCGAACAGATCGTCGGACCGGGTCATGCCGGCGTGGTGACGGCGTGCCTCGGGCACCGCGGCATCAGTCCGCCTCGTCCAGCCACCTCGCGGCGTCCTTCGCGTGGTAGGTGAGCACCAGGTCGGCGCCGGCCCGCCGGATCGAGGTCAGTACCTCGAGCACGACCCGTCGCTCGTCGATCCACCCGTTGGCCGCGGCGGCCTTAATCATCGAGTACTCGCCGCTCACGTGATACGCGGCCATCGGGAACCGCGTTTCGTCCTTCGCACGGCGCACCACGTCGAGGTAGGGGAGCGCGGGCTTCACCATCACGACGTCCGCCCCCTGCTCGATGTCGGCGCGGATCTCCCGCAGGGCCTCGTCTGCGTTCGCGACGTCCTGCTGGTACCCCTGCCGGTCGCCGAACGCCGGCGCGCCCTCGGCTGCCTCGCGGAACGGTGCGTACAAGGCGGAGGCAAACTTGGCGGCGTAGGCCATGATCGCCACGTCGGGATGTCCGGCTCCGTCGAGCGCTCCGCGGATCGCGCCCACCTGGCCGTCCATCATGCCGCTGGGTCCGACCATGTGCGCCCCGGCCTGCGCCTGGGCGAGCGCGATGCGCTCGTAGCGCTCGACCGTGGGGTCGTTGTCGACCTCGCCGCGCTCGTTCAGCACGCCGCAATGGCCGTGGTCCGTGTACTCGTCGAGGCAGAGATCGGCGATCACGACGGCGTCGTCACCGAACTCCTCACGGAGCGCGGCGATCGCGCGTTGACCGATCCCCTCGGGGTTCCACGCCTCGGAACCCTCTGCGTCCTTGCGCGCCGGCACCCCGAACAGTACGAAGGCGCGCACGCCGCGCTCCGCGATCTCGACCGCCTCCTTCCGCAGGGATCCGATCGTGTGCTGGAACTGCCCGGGCATCGAGGCGATCGGTATGGGGTCGGCGATCCCCTCCTTCGCGAACAGCGGCGCGATCAGCTGCCGCCGCTCGAGGGTGGTCTCTGCGACCATCGCGCGCAGTGCGGGCGTGCGACGCAGGCGCCGTGGCCGGATCGGGAGTGTCATGGCCGCAGCGTACCGGCGCCGCGAGGTGGTGTGCGAGCCGAACGTGGCGTCAGCGTCCGTTCGACCGCGTCGGCGACACCCACGAACGTGTGCGGCTCTGCCACGGCATGCACCGCGAGGCCGTGCGCGCGTGCCTCCTTCGCGGTCACGGGGCCGATGCACACGACCTTCGGCGCACCGCGCACGACGCCGAGCGCGCCGACGAATCCGCGCACGGTCGAGGCACTCGTGAAGGTCACGGCGTCGACGTCGCCCGCGGCCAAAGCATCGCGCGCCTCGCGTGGCAGCGAACGCGGCATCTTGGTGCGGTACGCGTCGACGCGCTCGGGCGCCCAGCCCTTCGCCGCGAGCGCGACCTCCAGCCCTTCGGGCGCGATGTCGGCACGCGCGCAGAGCACGCGCCCGATCCCCCTGGGGAAGGCCCGCGCGAGCCCGGCCGTGGTGAACGTCGACGGCTGCAGGTCGACGTCGCGCCCCGACCACGAGCGGAACGCCGCCGCCGTTCCCTCGCCGATCACGGCGACCCTCGCTCGGACGTCCACCGGCTGCACGCGAGAGGCAAGCATCTCGACGGTCGCGCGACTCGTGATCGTGATCCAGGTGAAGCGTCCCGCCGCGAGGTCCCGCAGGGCGCGCGTCAGCGCGGCCGAGCGGACGGGGACGATCTCGATCGCAGGGGCGACGATCGCGCGCGCGCCACGGCGTTCGAGCTGCGCGACGAGGGATGCCGACTGATCCGCGGGGCGGGTGACGAGGATCGTGCGTCCCTCAAGCGGTCCTCGCCGGGAACGTCGCGCCGCGCCCGCCGGGCTCATCCGGTGCCGACCTCGGCGAGGACCTCCTCGGCGCCCGCCGCGATCAGGGCGCGCGCCGCCAGTCCCGCCACGTCCTCCGGCGTGCCGGCCGTCTCGTCCACGCGCAGGACGAGGGCGCCGTCGGACGTGGCGATCATCGCGATCAGGCGTACGGCATCGCCGTCGACCGTGGCGTACGCCCCGAGGGGGAGCGCGCAGCCGCCCCCGAGTCGCCACATCAGGGAGCGCTCCGCGTCGAGGGCCAGATGGGAGACCCGGTGATCGAGGGGCGCGAGCGCCTCCCTCGTGCGGTCGTCGTCGTCGCGGCACTGCAGCGCCAGGCATCCCTGGCCCGGGGCGGGCACCATCTCGGCTGCCTCCAGCGGCCGGGCGTGCGCCGGCTCGATCCCGAGGCGCGAGAGTCCGGCGGCGGCGAGCACGGCGGCGTCGACCTCCCCGTCGGCGAGCTTGCGCAGGCGGGTGTCGACGTTGCCGCGCAGAGGGGCGACCGACAGACCCGGGAACGCGGCGAGCAACTGCGCCCGGCGCCGCAGGCTCGACGTGCCGATCACGGCGTTGGGCTTCAGGCGTTCCTCCCGCGTGATGAGCACGTCGCGGGGGTCGGCGCGCTCGGGCACCGCCCCGATCACGAATCCGTCGTCGTCCTCGGCGGGCAGGTCCTTGGCCGAGTGCACGGCGAGGTCGATCTCGCCGGCCTCGAGCGCGTCGAGGATCGTGTCGATCCACAGGCCCTTCATGCCCTGGGGCGAGGCATCGGGAGCCGCGCCCTCGTCGCCCGAGGTCTTCATCGGCACGATCTCGGCGGACGTTCCGCGCGCGCCGAGACGCGCGGCGACCTCTTCGGCCTGGGCGAGGGCCAACGCCGAGCGGCGAGTGCCGATACGGAGTGTGGTCACTCCGCCTCGAGATCGATGCCGAGCAACTCGGCGAGCACCCGGGCATGCAGGCCGTCGGAACCGGGTTCCGACCGTTCCTTGAGCTCGACGATCGGGTCGTGCAGGAGCTTGGCCACGATGCCGCGGGCGAGGTGCTCGACCGCGTCGCGTTCATCGGGGGTCAGGCTCGCGAGCCGCGAGGCTTGTCGATCCAGCTCGGTCTTCATGACCTCGTCGCCGCGGGTTCGGATCGCATGGATCAAGGGTGCGAGATCGTCGGCACGCCGCCGCACGGCGTAGCGACGCACCTCCTCGGCGACGAGCTCGTGGGCCCGCGCGATGTCGCCGGCGGTGGAGGGGTCGTGCGCGGCCAGGCGCTCACGGAGCGACACGATGTCGATCACGTGCGTCCCGTCGAGGTACGCCGCCTCCGGCTCGACGTCGCGCGGGACCGCCAGGTCCAAGAGCACGAGGGGTCGGCCGGGGCGCTCGCTCATGGCGCGCGCCACCTGGTCACGCCGCAGCACGATCCCGGCGGCGCCGGTCGCGCTCACCACCAGGTCGGCGTGATCGAGGGCGGCCGGGAGGGCCTCGAGGTCGCCGTGCGCCGTGTCGGTGCGTTCGGCGAGCGCCCGGGCGTGCTCCAGCGAGCGATTCAGGATCCGGACCGGACCGACGCCACGCTGCCGGAGGTGCTTCACCGCGAGCGCGGCCATCTGGCCGGCTCCCACCACCACGACGTCGCGACCCGCGAGACCTCCGAGCACCTCGTCCGCGAGGTCGGCGCCCAGCGCGACGAACGCATCGGGAGCCGCGCCCAAGGAGGTTTCCTGCCGTACCCGTCGGCCCGCCCGCGCCGCGGCATGGAACAGACCGGTGACCGCGGGCCCTGCCGCGTGCTCGCTGTCGGCCCGACGGAGCGCCTCACGGACCTGGGCGTAGACCTGTGTCTCACCGAGCACCATCGAGTCGAGTCCGGCCGCCACCGCGAAGAGATGCTCGGCGGCGTCGCCTTCCCAATGGGAGTAGAGCGGCTCGGCCAGATCCTCGGCGGGCACCCCCCGGGTTTCGGTGAGCAAGCGTTTACAGGCGAGGAATCCGGCGTGGTAGCTCGGCACGCTCGCGGTGATCTCGACGCGGTTACACGTCGACAGGATCACGGCCTCGTCGATCCCGTCCAGGTCCAGGGCGTGTCGGTACGCCTTGGCGAGGTCGTCGTCGGTGAAGGCGAGCCGCTCCAGCAGCTCGATCGGCGCGCGACGGAAGGAGATCCCGAGGGTGAGGATGGCCATGGCAGGTAGGCCAGGAAGTCTAGTCGGCCTCGGGTCGGTCCCAACACCCCCCCGGTGCCCCGGGCGTGAGACGCCTCGGGATAGGGTGGCGGATGCCTCGACCACGGCGACATCACGCGGTGCGGCGACGGCTGAAGGGGTTCGGCTACTTCGGGCGGATCGGTCCGGCGATCGTCACCGGGGCCGCCGACGACGATCCGTCGGGCATCGGCACCTATTCACAGGTGGGCGCGGCGTTCGGATTCGGGCTCCTGTGGCTTGCGCCGTTCACCTTGCCCCTCGCGGCCGCCGTACAGGAAACCGCAGGCCGGCTGGGCCTCGCGACCGGCCATGGCCTGGCGACCTCGATCGGCAGACGGTTCCCACGGCCGGTGCTGTGGCTGGCGGTCGCGCTGGTCTGCATCGCGAATGTCTTCAACATTGGGGCGGACCTCGCATCGATGGCCGCGGCGATCCGGCTCCTCGTGCCGATCCCGTTCGCCGGTGTGATCGTCGTGGTCGCGCTCGCGCTGATCGGACTCGAGGTCGGGATCTCGTATCGCCGCTACTCCAGGGTTCTGCGGTGGCTCACACTGTCGCTCGTCACGTACGTGGTGGTGCTGGTCGTGGTGAAGATCGACTGGGGTCTCGTGGCGCGCTCGACGTTCCTGCCGTCGTTCGCATGGACGCGGTCGGAGCTCGCGGCGATCATCGCGATCCTCGGCACTACGATCTCTCCCTACCTGTTCTTCTGGCAGGCGAGCGAAGAGGTCGAGGAGGAAGAGCTCGACGGCACACTGGACGAAGCGGTGGACGAACCGCACGTCCGGGCGATGCGAGGCGATGTCGCCGCCGGGATGATCTCGGCCGTCGGGGTGATGTTCGCGATCATGGTGGCGGCCGCGACCGCGCTCCACGGCCCGAACGGAGGTCGGATCGCGACGGCCGCGCAGGCGGCGGTCGCGCTGCGCCCGGCCGCCGGGCGGTTCGCGAGCCTGCTCTTCACCTGCGGGATCGTCGGCACCGGGGCCTTGGCGATCCCCGTCCTCGCGGGTTCGACCGGGTATGCGCTCGCGGAGGTCTTCGGCTGGCACGAGGGGTTGAGCAAGACCTTCAAGCAGGCGCGCGGGTTCTATCTCGTGATCTCGGTGGCGGTGCTCGCGGGGCTCGCGATGGATTTCGCGGGTCTCGATCCGATCCGCACGCTGTTCATGGCGGCGGTGCTGAACGGCCTCGTGGCGCCCCCGCTGATCGCGCTCATGATCGTGCTGGCGAACGACGAGGGCACGGTCGGGCGCTGGCGTTCGGGCCGGCTCTCGAACGCGCTCGTGGGGCTGGCCCTCCTGGCCATGGTCGCGGCGCCGATCGCCTACCTGCTGGCGTGACCCTCGAACCTGAGCGGGTCGAACGGCGCGGGGTCGAACGGCGGTTCTTCCCCCGCCAGCTGGGCTGCGAGCAGCTCGGCCGTTCCCGCGCCGAGGATCACCCCCTCGGAACCATGACCGGTCGCCACGAACAACCCGTCGCGCACCTGGCCGATGAACGGGCGTTCGTCGGGGCTCAGGGGGCGAACGCCCCACCACGACGAACGCACGTGCGCGTCGGCGAGCGACGGCACGATGTCGATCGCCGCGGCGAGCAGCCGGCGAACGACCGAGGCGTCGTCGGGCTCGGGGGCGAGCCAGGTCTGACGTGACGACCCGATCACGACGGTGCCGTCGCGATTCGGATGCAGGATCGGTCCGAGGACGTCGGGGGGGAATCCGTCGGCCGCGACCTCGCCGGCGGTGGGAAGCCCCGAGGGGGTTCCCTGACGGAGGGCGGTGTGGGCCGCGACGGCCTCGATCAGGTGACGGACGAGCCCAGGCCGGGGCACGACGCGCACGAGCCACCCGCGCGCGCCCACCACCGGGATCGACACACCTACCGGGTCGAGGAGCCGCGTCGACCAAGGGCCTCCGGCCACGATCGTGACGTCGGCCTCGATCACGCCGTCGTCCGTGACCGCCCCCACGATGCGGTCGCCCCGGCGCGCCAGGCCACGGGCGTTCGTGTGGTGGCGGATCTCGGCGCCCCGCTCGCGCGCGTCCGATGCCATCGCCACCGTGAGGGCACCCGGATCGAGCCGGTGCCCGTGATGCACCAGCCAGGCCCCCGCCAGGTCACGCGCCATGCTCGGTTCCGCGTCCGCCCGGCCCTCCCCGTCGAGCTCGTCCACCCGGGTCCCGGCGCGCTCGGCGACGCCGGCCGCATGACGGGCCGCCTGCAGCTCGTCGGCCGTCCGCGCGACCATGACGAGACCGATCGGCCCGGGGTCGAGCTGCACGTCGATCGGGGAGGAAGGCGCGAGCGAGAGATACCGTTCGAGGCTCCGCTGCGCCATGGGCACCGTCACGTCGTCCTCAGGCAGCACCCACAAACCCTGGTTCCGGCCGGAGGCGTGCGCCGCGAGCTCGTCACGTTCCACCAAGGTGACCTCGGCGCCCCGAGCGGCGAGCTCCGAAGCGCAGGCGGCCCCGATCACGCCGCCGCCGATGATCAGCACGTCGGTCATGGCGAGGAGCCTATCGAGCGCCGGGCCGCGCGATCGTTCGGCGGGTTCAAGGCGGCGCCGGTCACCCGGGGCGCGGTTCCATAGAATCGTCGACGGAGACGTGCCTGAGAGGCCGAAAGGAGCCGCCTGCTAAGCGGTTAAGGGGGTAACACTCCTTCCCGGGTTCGAATCCCGGCGTCTCCGCCGGATCGAAGCGATGCCGCCGCTACCCCTCGTCGTGCGCCTGGCCGTGGCTGTCGTGCCATGCCGTATGGGTGTACGTGTTGGCGACGGCGGCCCCGCACCGGATACAGGCGTGGGTCTTCGACCCGTTGAACGGGACGTACCCAGGGTGACCGCCGCGCGCAGGCCGGTACAAGGCTTTGGCGATCGCCTCCCGGAAGCGGGTCTCCATCTCTATGACGGTCATCGGTGGTCACTCCCTCGACTGCGCGGTCCCTCGTATTGTGCCAGCGCCCCCCGTTAGGCGCCGGCGAGGTCCTCAGCCGACCCGGCCCACGGACAGCGCACGCACGATCGCGTCTTCGATCGCGATCGCCGTCCCCTTGTCGAGCCCGCGGGAGATCACCGAGAAAGCGACCCGCGTACCGTTCGCGTCCGTGACGTATCCGGACAGCGCCGAGACCGGTGTCTCGAACAGGGTGCCGGTCTTCGCGCGGACCGGGATCCCGACGAGGCGGCCGCCGAGCGTTCCTTCGCCGGCGGGCGCGAGGGACTCGTCGAGCGCAGCGCCCCAGGGCTCGTCCTGGGCGAGCAGGAGCAGGGTCGTGAGTCCTTGCGCGGAGACCAGATCTTGGTGCGAGAGGCCGGAGCCGTCTCTCACCTGAGCCATCACGCCGCGCGCCGCCGCCCACGCGGCGACCGCATCGGCTCCCGCCGCGGTCGAGCCGGCGTCGCCACTCGACACCGCACCGATCGCCTTCAACAGGGTCTCGGCGTAGAAGTTCACGGACCCGTGGTTCTGGACGGCCAGGAGATCTCGGAGCGGCCGCGATCCGATCCGCGCGACCGTGTCGATCCCCGTTGGAGCCTCCCCGGTCGAAGGTTCCCCCCGCACGTCGATGCCCGAGGCGCGCAGCGACGCCGTGAGCGATGCGGCAGCCGCCTCCTCGGGCAGCCCGCTCCCTGTGTTCCCGTCGAAGGCCAGCGCCGTGGTCCGGGTCACGTAGCTACGGGACAGCCCGGGCACCCACCCGGGCGCCCACCATTCCCGCGTGAACGCCGCGGTGTCGCCGATCACCCCGCCGCCGATGCGCGTGACGCCGGCCGCACCGAGCCGGGCCGCGAGGCGAGCCATCGAGCTCGCGTCGAGCTCGGGGTCACCCGATCCGACCAACCAGAGGTCGCCGTGGATCACGCCGTCCTTCGGGGGCCTGCGCGTCGCCGCGATCGTGGGGAACCGATGTCCGGGCCCGAAGATGTCGAGCGCCGCCATCGACGTGAGCAGCTTCTGGTTCGAGGCGGGGATCCGCCGCTCCGCCCCCACGTGCACGTACAGGATCGTGTCGCGGACGCCTACCGCCACGGAGACCTCCCGTCCCGAGACCGCCTGATCGACCGCGCGCGTCCAGTCCGCGACGACGAGATGTTCCTCGACGGCGGGGACCGGCGTCGGGTCCGAGCGAGTGGGTGAGGGCGCCGCGGCGGATCCGACACGGCCAGGGGACGCAGCGTGACCCGGGTCCGCCTGGCGTGACGGTTCGCCGGTACACGACGATACCAACCCGGCGAGCGCGATCGCGGCGGCGACGAGCGAACGCCGGTCCAGTGCGTTCATCCGGTCAATCCTGCCGCAGCCGAGGTGGTGCGTCAGCCGTATCTCACGGGATTCCGGTCGAAGCGCTCGGCGTTCGCACGATGTCGTGATCGACTTCCGGCTACGGGCGAAACCCCCGGTGTCGTCACTCGCGGAGGGGCCCCCTGCTAACATCGCTGCTCACGCGCCCCTAGCTCAGTCCGGATAGAGCGTCTGACTACGGATCAGAAGGTCGGGGGTTCGAATCCCTCGGGGCGCGCCAATGACGATCGCTGCGCGATGTGTTGCAGCCGCTCTAGCTGGCTGGTCGTAGGGACCGTGGAGAACCAGACACGAGAACCACGCCACTAGCCACCAATCCGGCCGCCACGATCATCAACCGCTCGGGCAATTGACGATCTTCGGTCGGTTCAGGCGGTTGGAAGCCTGAGATGCCTCGCGAGACATCGACACATCGACCCGTCGAGTCGTTCGCGATCCAGAACTGCTCGACCGCGCACACGAGATGCGAGGGCACGAAGATGCCGCCCAGGACGCAGACGGCGAGCACGCCCAGGGCCATCGCGCGCGCACGGGTTCGCGACCATGATGTGTGCCTCAGCGCGAGGGTCGTTGCCAGGGTGATCGCGAAGCCCGCGACTGCCAAGGTGACCCTGAACGCCAGCCACGGGTCGCTCATCGTGGAGGCGTCTTCGATCGGTACGTACCCCCCGCCGAGCCTCACGGCGAAGCAGACGGCAACAGCGAACACGGCGACGACGAGCGCGGTCGTGATCCGCAGCGTTGCGGGCGACACGTCGGCTCGTAGGGCGAGGCGTGCAAGCAGGAAGGCCACCACCACGCCTGTAAGGACGATGCCGATCCTCCACGGTAGGTGGTGGCTCGCCTCTACGAGACAGTCACCGACCCGGCATCGGATCGATGCGGTCGTCGGAAGTGTCCACGCGACTGCAAGTACGGCCGTCGCGCTCAGGAGGCTCACGACCGCGGCTAGCACGTGGCGATTCTGCTCCGAGCGGCGGTCCGCAGCCGCTGGCTCGATGCTCATCCTCGACCACTCAACACCGTCATGCTGCCTGCGTCTATCGGCGAGCGGCGCAGGAGTTCGGGCGGCGATCAGCTCGTCCGTCGCGGACTGAGGGAACCCACTTTCCTGGAGAGAGCGGAGAAGTATCGGGCCCTCGCTCGGCACCAACCTGCAACCTGGGCCGTGCGCACAGCGTCCGAGTCACCCTTGCTACGGATCAGAAGGTCGGGGTTCGAATCCCTCGGGGCGCGCCAAGAAGCGGGGCCTCTGAACCCCCTCGACGCATGCCGGGCCATCGTGCGCGAGAATCGCCGACGTGGAGACCCCGACGCAGACCTTGCACCGGCTGACGTCGTATGAGCCCGGGCGCGACTGGGACGAACCCGTCGACGACCCTCGCGTGCTGCACGGTCTCGAGGTCAACGACCCTGACCGCCTCCCGTGGTTCTACAAGCGGTATGCGGAGTCTCTGCCTCGGATCCCGCTCCCTCGCGACCTGCCCTCCACCTCGTCCCCGGCCGTCGCGGTGCTCGCGGGTACCGCAGACGCGGCCCCCGTTGCGCTCGACCTGCCGCAGCTCTCGCGGCTGCTGCACCTATCGGCGGGTGTCGTTCGCACGATGGCGAGGCCTTACGGGACATGGCTCTTCCGTGCCGCCGGGTCCGCGGGCGGCCGCTTCCCGTTGGAGGTGTACGTCGTCGTGCCCGAGGGCCAGGCCGTGCCCGCGGGCGTGCATTGGTACAACCCGCTCGACCATGCCCTCGTGCAGGTCGGGCCGCCGCCCTCCGAAGGCGCCCCCGCCCTCGTCGTCACCGGCGTCCCGTGGCGCACCGGATGGCGCTATCGCGAGCGCGGGTATCGACACATCTACTGGGACGCGGGCACCATGCTCGCCCAGTTGCTCGCGGTGGGCGATTCCGCTGGGCTCGACACGCGCCTGTACAGCCGCTTCCCGGACGCCGCCGTGACCGCGCTCGTCGGCGCGGATGGCGTGCACGAGTGGCCCGTGGCTGTCATCGCTCTCGGCGAGGGCGGACCGGCGATCGAGGCGGCGGGTCCGGCCGCCGCGGGCGACGTCGACGCGGCACCGGTGGCGTTCCCGCTCGTCACGTCCGCACAGCGGGCGGGCGACCACGAGACGATGGGACCGCCGTGGGAACGAGGCGCGTCGGCCGATGTCACGGTTCGGAGCGGTGACCCGATCGAGACCGTCGTGCTCGCGCGCGGGTCGCAGCGTCGGATGGATCCGTCCCGCGGCCTGCCGGAACAGCTGCTGCTCACGGCCATGAGCGTCGCGCTCCGAGGCGTCGCGATCCCGCATGCCGTCGTCGTGCACGACGTCGAGGGACTCGCGCCGGGCGTCTACCGATGGCCGGACCTCTCGTCCCCGCTGCGCCCGGGGGCGATGCGGGACGAGCTATATCGGGTGTGCCTCGAGCAGGGGCTCGCTCGTGACGCGGCGTTCGTCGTGATCGCCGCCACCGATGTCGGCGCGCTCGACGACCGTGGGTACCGCGATGCGCAGCTAGCCGCCGGCCTGGTCGAGGGCAGGCTGCATCTCCTCGCCTACGCGCTCGGCGCGAGCGCGTCCGGGATGACGTTCATCGACAGCGCGGTGCCCGCCGTGCTCGGTGAGCCGCTGGATGCCCTGCTGTTCACTTGCGTCGGGGTGCCGGAATACGTGTCGGCGCCCGGCGGCCCGCCCGGTGCGCCGACCGCCGTCCGCAAGGTGACGGAACGGTGACGGCGCCGCGATGGACCGCCCGGCCTGCGCGACGCGCGGACCGGGCCGCGGGAACATGACGACGGAACCGGGCCGCGGCTCGCCTCCTCGCTCGCACCGGCATCCGCTCTGGCGGAAGGCTCCCGGCCGCCTGTTCCACCACCCCGTGTCGTTCACGGCCCTCGCGATCGGCGCGCTGCTCGTGGTGATCTCGGCCGCCGCGTACCCCTTCTTCGTGTCGGCGTCGCAGAGCGAGCTCCTGGCGTCCGGGATCCAGGCGCCGACCGTCTCCCGCTACGCGGCCGGCCTCACCTATCGCAGCACGCTGATCCCGCTCGACGGGAAGGGCCCGGGCGGGGGGCCGCTCTACGAGGAACGCGGAATCGCGTTCGCGGACGCGGCCGCCGCATCGCCCCAGCTCGACCCGGTCGTGACCGAGATCCTCGGTTCCTCGGTGGAGGTCACCCTCCCGGGGGGTGTGGCTCCGAGGTCTGGCGAGGTGAGCGGCCGGCTCTTCGCCGGCGACGGCGCACTCGACCATCTACGGGTGATCTCCGGCATCGATGGCGATGGCGTCTGGCTGCCCGACCTCATCGCCGAGCCCGCGGGGGTGGGGCCGGGCGATACCGTCGAGCTACGGCTGCACGGACACACCGTGCCCGTCACCGTCGACGGGGTCTACCGGGGGCTCTACGCGCTCCCGGCCGTCGGGTACTTCCAGCCGTTCAACGACGACTTCTATCCGGCGGGTTGCTTCGAGTGTCCGATCCCGCCGCAGCCGATCGTGATGGATCCCGCGCAGCTGCTGCGGATCGCGTCCGAGCTCGGTGAGCACGTCGCTACGTTCGCGTGGCAGGCGCCGGTCCGGGCAGCTCCACCGCTCACGATCGAGCAGGCCCGCGCGCTCGGCCGGTTCGCCGACGACCTCCTGGCGCGGATGGAGCGCCACGGCACCCCGCTGGGAAAGGCGGCCCGCTGCTGCGGCTTCTGGCGCTACCCCGGCGGCGGATTCGTCCCCGCCGAGAACGTGTTCCGCACGGCGATGCCCGACATCGTGCGGACGGTCGAAGAGCGGAGCGCCGCGAGCCAGGCGCCGATCCTCGTGCTCTCGGTCGCGGCGCTCGTGATCGCGATGGCGGTGGTCGCCGCCGCGGCGGCGTTCTCGTTCGCGTCGCGGAAGGTCGAGGCCGGGGTGCTGACTGCCCGCGGCTGGGGGCCTGCTGCGGTGTCCGTCAAGGCAGCGCTCGAGTCGCTCGCGCCGACCCTGGTCGGGGCGGTGGCAGGGTTCCTCGGTGCCGCGGCGCTGATCGCCCTCCTGGGGCCGAACGGACAGGTCGACGCGGCTGCGCAGATGCGAGCGCTCCGCGTGTCGGCCCTCGCGACGATCGCGACGATCGCGGTGGTGGCGATCGTCTCGGCGGCGTCGTACGTGGCCCGACATGAGCGTCGCGAACATCTCGCTCGCGCCGTCCTCTGGGTGCCGTGGGAGCTGCTCGGGTTCGGCGTCGCCTGGGTGCTCTACCGTCGCCTCGAGATTTGGGGCGGTCTGGTCGAGTCGGGCGGACTGCTTCGTCCCGGCGCGGCCGTGTTCCTCTTCCCGCTCGCGCTGTCGCTGGGCGTCGGCATCTTGGCGGCCCGCGTGATGGTCGTCGCGCTCACCCGTCAACGGACAGTCGGGCGTCGCACGGGCATCTCCGCGTGGTTCATGGCGGAACGCCGGCTCTCCTCGTCGTCGCGCCTCACCGCGCTCTTCCTGGTGGCGTCCGCGATGTCGCTCGCCGTGTTCGCCTCGGCGCAGGCGATGGCGTCGTCGCTCCGCGCGACCGTCGACGCGAAGGCGGGCGTATTCGTGGGGAGCGACGTTCAGGTCCGCATCGGACTCCTGTCGACGCCCGACGCTACCGGCTACCCGTTCCCGGTCACGAGCGCGTCCCGGGTCCGGGACGCCGGCGCGATCGGGGGAACGGAACAGCGGTTCGACCTGGTGGCCGTCGACCCGGCCACGCTCGAGGGCGCGGCCTTCTGGGACGAGGCGTTCTCCGATGAGCCCCTCGGGACCCTTTTGGACCGGCTCGCTCCGCCCGCCTCCGGCGCTCCGCTGCCGATCGTCGTGTCGAATGGCGCGGGACTGTCCTTCGACACGCTGGATCTCGCGAGGCAGCACGTGCCCGTCGAGATCGTCGGGCGGACGTCGAGCTTCCCCGGAACATCGTCCGAGGACCGGCCGCTGATCGTGGTCTCGCGCGCCGTCCTCGAGGCGTACTTCCATGCCGAGGGTGAGCCCAACCCGCTGAACGTCGCCCAGGGAGCCACCGAGCTCTGGATCCGCGGCCCCGCGCCCGAGGTGCTGGCCTCGGTCGCCGAGCTGGGCGTGCTGCCATTGACGACCCTCACGGCCGGCGACGTGAAGGACATCCCGTTCATCGACGCCGCGATCGACACCTTCGCGATGCTGAACATCCTCGGGATCGCCGCGCTCGCGCTCGTCCTCGTGGTAGCGGTCGTGTACCTCCAAGCGCGGCAGCGCGCCCGCGTGTTAGGCGCCGCGCTGTCGGCGCGGATGGGCATGACGAGCGCCATGCTTCGCCGCTCCCTGATCGTCGAGCTCGGCGTGGTGCTCGGGATCGCGCTCGTGATCGGCGGGCTGGTGGGGATCATCTCGGTGGGGGTGGTCGTGCCGACGCTCGACCCGCTCCCGACCGTGCCGCCCGACCCGCTGATCCTTCGGCCGTGGTGGGCGATGGCGGCCGCCGGGCTCGTGCTCGCCGTCGCCTCGCTGATCGGCGGCGCATCGGCCGCTCATGCCGCCCGCGCCGTGTCCCTGGGGGAGGTGATGCGCGCTGCCGAGTGACCCGTCGGCCGACGCCGTCCGGCTCGAGCACCTGGACCGGATCTACCGCTCGCCGAGCGGCGAGGTTCGGGCGCTCCAGGACGTGACCGCGTCGATCCCCGCAGGTGTCGTGACCGCGCTCGTCGGCCCCTCCGGCAGCGGGAAGTCGTCGCTGCTGCGATTGATCGCCGGCCTCGACGTTGCGACGGCGGGCCGGATCACCGTGCAGGGACATGAGATCGGACGCGCGTCCGCCCGCGAGCGGCGACACCTGCGTCACGGCCCGGTCGCCTACGTGCACCAGCGACCCTCCGACAATTTCATCGACCACCTGACCGTCGGCGAGCACCTGGATCTCGCCTCTCGCGGGGGGGCCACGGGCGTCGACGGCGCCGAGCTGCTCGACGCGCTGGGGATCGGGGGCCGTGCCGACCACCTGCCCGACGAGCTCTCCGGAGGGGAACAGCAGCGCGCGGCGTTCGCCCAGGCGCTCGCGACCGGGGCCCCGCTCGTGATCGCCGACGAGCCCACCGCCGAGCTCGACTCGGTCTCGGCCGAAGGCGTCCTCGAGCGGATCCGGGCGCTGTCGGATCGCGGGATCGGGTTCGTGATCGGCACCCACGACCCCGACGTGATGGCGATCGCGCACGGACGGCTCGAGCTCGAACACGGCCGCGTGAAGGGATCCCACCCCGATCCGCACCCCGCTGATCTGGCCCCCATGTCGTCGATCCGATGGCCCGGCCACGACACCCCTGCCTGGCTCGGGGGAGAGCCACGCGAGCTCGTGGTCGGCCTCGATGCCGTGTCGAAGTCCTTCCCCCACGGCGACGAGGTCGTGCGCGCGGTTCGCGAGGTCTCCCTCGAGCTCGTGGCGGGAGAGATGGTGGGGCTCGTCGGCCGTTCCGGCTCCGGGAAGACCACCCTGCTCAACCTCGTGGCCGGCTGGGAGATACCCGACGAGGGGGGCGTGGACGTCCCGGGCGGGGCGGCACCCTCGTGGTCGGACCTCGCGGTCGTTCCGCAGCGCCTGGGTCTCATGGACGAGCTCTCGGTCGAGGAGAACGTCCGGTACCCGGCGCGCCTCGCGGGCACGCTCGCCGAGATGGCGGGGCTCGCCGGCGACCTGATCGAGCATCTGGGCCTGGCCGGTCTCCGGAGGCGGTATCCGAAGGAGACCTCCCTCGGGGAACAGCAGCGCACCGCGCTCGCGCGGGCCTTGGCGCTCGCCCCGCGCGTCCTGATCGCCGACGAGCCCACCGCCCACCAGGATGCGGGGTGGGCCGCACGCATGGTCGACGTGATGCGAGACGCGACGTCGACCGGCACTACCTGCCTGATCGCCACCCACGACCGTGAGCTCGCGCCCACGCTCGACCGGATCGTGTCGATGGCCGACGGACGGATCGTGACGCGCGCGTGATCGGGTGGTGACCCTCGGTGTTCGCGCCAGGGTGGCGCCGCCGCCTATCCTCGGCGGGTGACCGTGCCCCCCGACGTTCCCAGCGCCCTCGTCGACCGTGTCGGCGCGCTGCGCCCGCTCCGGTTCCCCGACTTCCGCCGGCTGTGGATCGGGACCACGATCTCGTTGATCGGCGACGGGATCTACATCGTCGCCATGGCGCTGCAGGTGCTCGAGCTCGACAACCGCGCGGGAACGCTCGCGATGGTCGGCATCGCGTGGTCCGTGCCGCAGTTCGTGCTGCTCCTCGCGAGCGGCGCCCTCTCCGACCGGCTCGACCGCCGCCACCTGATGATCGCCGGAGACCTGATCCGGCTCGCGGCGGTGGCCACGATCGGCGCGCTCTCGATCACGGGAGCGCTGACCGTGCCGGTCCTGATCGGGCTCGTGGTGGTCTACGGCGCCGGGCAGGCGCTCTTCGGCCCGTCGTTCTCGGCGATCGTGCCGTCGATCGTGCCAGCGGACGCCCTCATGGAAGCGAACGCGCTCGGCCAGATCGTGCGCCCGGCCTCGATGATGCTGATCGGCCCGCTGATCGGGGGTCTCATCACCGGCACCGCCGGTCCCGGCTGGGCGTTCGTCGCCGACGGCGGCTCGTTCCTCTGGTCGGCGTTCATGATCCTGCGGATCCAGGCTCGCACCGCGCCCGATCCGGCCGACCGTGAGCCCGACGCGTCGCTGTGGCGCGAGATGAAAGAGGGGCTCGGCTACGTCGCGAGTCAGCGCTGGCTGCTGGTCGGGATGTTCGGGGCGACGCTCAGTCTCCTCGCCGTGTGGGGGCCCTGGGAGACGCTCGTCCCGTTCATCGTGAAGAACGACCTCGTGACCGACCACTCGGGGGAGGGCATCGCGCTCGGCCTCGTGTACGGCGCGGGGGGCGTCGGCGCCGTCGCGGCCGGGCTCTACTTGGGACAGCGAGCACGCCTTCCGCGCCGGCCGGTCACGCTCCTCTATGTCTCGTGGGCGCTCGGGATGTTCATGACGAGCTTCTTCGGGTTCGTCGGAGCGGTCTGGCAGGCGATGATCGTCGCCTTCGTGGCCGAGGCCTCGATCGCGGTGCTGGTCGTGATCTGGCTCACGTTGCTCCAGCGCCTGGTTCCCAAGGAGCTCCTAGGGCGTGTGTCGAGCTTGGACTGGATGATCACGATCGCCGGGCTCCCGATCTCGTTCGCGCTCGTCGGACCGCTCGCCGACCGGTTCGGGGCCGACATGACCCTGATCGGCGCCGGGATCCTCGGCGGCACGATCACGGTGCTGCTGATGTTCCTGCCGGGCGCCCGGGGGCCCGAGCGGGATGGATCGCTCGACGAGGTGCCCGGCGCCGGTTCGCCCGCCTTGGGCGGTCGTTCATCGTCACCGACGTAGAATCCCTGCTTATGGAGTACACCCACGTCGGCCACCTGGGCCTCGTCGTCAGTCGTCTCTGCCTGGGCACGATGAACTTCGGTCCGCACACCGACGAGGCGGAGTCGCACACCCTGATGGACTCGGCGCTCTCGCACGGGATCAACTTCTTCGACACCGCGAACGTCTACGGCCGCCACCTGGGGGTAGGCGCTACCGAGGACATCATCGGGCGGTGGTTCGCCAAGGGGAGCGGCAGGCGCGACAAGGTGGTCCTGGCCACCAAGGTCTACGGCACGATGGGCGAGTGGCCGAACGAGGCCCGCCTGTCCAAGCTCGGGATCCGCAAGGCGTGCGAGGCGTCGCTCAAGCGTCTGCGCACGGACCACATCGACCTGTATCAGATGCATCACATCGACCGCGACGCCTGGTGGGACGAGATATGGGAAGCCTTCGAGCAGCTCAAGCGCGAGGGCAAGGTGCTGTACGTGGGCTCGTCGAACTTCGCGGGCTGGCACATCGCGCGCGCGAACGAGATCGCGAACTGGCGGCACTCGCTCGGGCTCGCGTCCGAGCAGTC
>JANLXF010000174.1:0-5663 GCA_031364965.1 Actinomycetes bacterium
CGGCCGAGGACGACGCGCAGCGTCGGCGTCTCGAGGACCTCGTGGACACCTCGCTCGGCGCGGGCGTCTGGCTCGCCCTCGCCGGTGGGTTCCTGGGTTTCATGGGCGGCACCCTGTCGCTCGCCTATGCCACCCGCACGCACGGCGATGACGTCGAAGGCGCCGTCGTCACGAACTAACCAGGGAATGCCTCTTACAGCTTCGCGAGGTCCTCGCACTTGGCCCGGATGCCCTCGGCCGCGCCGCGGAGCGCCGAGAGCTCGGCCTCGTTCAGCTCGAGCTCCACGATCTCCTCGACGCCCTTGGCCCCCAGCCGTCCGGGCACGCCGACGTACACGTCGTCGATCCCGTACTGGCCGGTCGCCCACGCGCAGACCGGGAGCACCGCCTTCGAATCCGTGGCGATCGCCTCGACCATCGCGACGACCGAGGCGCTCGGCGCGTAGTACGCCGACCCGGTCTTCAGCAGGGCCACGATCTCGGCGCCGCCGTCGCGGGTGCGCTGGAACAGTGTTTCGAGCGTCGCCTCGTCGACGAGATCGGGGAGCGGCTTCCCGTCGACCGTCGCGTGGCGGGGCAGCGCGATCATCGCGTCGCCGTGCGAGCCGAGCGTCATCGCGTCGATCTTCGTGGGCGACACGCCCGTGATCTCGCTGATGAAGTAGCGCAGCCGCGCCGAGTCGAGCACGCCGGCCATCCCGAACACGCGCTCCTTCGGGAACCCGGACTTCTCGGCCGCGAGGAAGGTCATCTCGTCGAGCGGGTTCGACACCACGATGATGATCGCGTTCGGCGAGCCGGGGACCACTGCCTCGACCACCGAGGTCATGATCGCGGCGTTCTTGCCGAGCAGGTCCATACGGCTCATCCCGGGCTGACGCGGGAATCCGGCGGTGATGACCACGATGTCGCTGCCCGCCGTGTCGGCGTAGTCGTTCGTGCCGGTGATCAGCGGCTCGTAGCCCTCGACGGGTGCGGCCTCCTTCAGGTCAAGCGCGAGGCCCTGGGGCTTGCCCTCGATGATGTCGATCAGAACGACTTCACCGAGGCCCTTCTCGAGGATGCGCATCGCCGTGGTCTGTCCCACGAACCCGCTGCCGACGACGGTGACTTTCATGACGTAGCTCCTTCGGTCAGGGTGACGTCCAGATGACTCGCCTTCAGGCTACCGAACGGGTCCGCCCGCTCGCGCCCTGTCGCTACAGCTTCGCGATCACGGCGTCGGCGACCTGGAACGTGCCGGCGCCGAGGCGATCGTCGCCGGGCGCGCGCAGGTCGCGCGTGACGTGCTTACCGTCGGCGAGCACCGCGGCGATCGCGGCCTCGAGGCGGTCCCCCGCGTCGGTCTCGCCGAGGTGGCGGAGCATCATCGCGCCGCTCAACATCACGCCCATCGGGTTGGCCTGGTTCGTGCCTGCCAGGTGGTGCGCGGCACCGTGCGTCGCCTCGAAGACGGCCAGCTCGCGACCGCCGTCGACCCCTCCGAAGTGAGCTCCCGGGGCCATCCCGGCTCCACCCGTGAGCCCCGCGCCGAGCTCGGCCGCGACGTCGCCGTACAGGTTGGGCATCACGAGCACGTCGAACCGCTCGGGCGCCTGGATCATCTGCATGCAGAGCGCGTCGATGATCCGGTCCTCGAACGCGATGTCGGGATACCCGGCGGCGACCGTCCGCGCCACCTCCAGGAACAACCCGTCGGAGAACTTCATGATGTTCGCCTTGTGGCTGGCCGTGACCTTCGAGCGGCCGAACCGTGTGGCCCAGTCGAACGCGAACCGCACGACACGCTCGCTGCCGTGCTCGGTGATCGTCTTGATCGAGATACCCGAGTCCTCGCGGATCCGGCGGCCGGTCGAATCCTCGATGAAGCGCATCAGGTGCCGCACCTCGTCGGTGCCCATCTCGAATTCCCAGCCCGTGTACATCCCCTCGGTGTTCTCGCGGACCACGACGAGATCGACCCGCTCGTACACGCTGGGCACGCCGGGGTACAGACGGCACGGGCGGACGTTCGCGTACAGATCGAGGGTCTTGCGGAGCTCGAGGTTCGCGCTCCGCAGACCGCTCGTGACCGGCGTCTCGATCGGGCCCTTCAGCGCCACGCGGCTCGCGCGGATCGCGTCGAGCGTGCTCGCGGGTAGCGATCGGCCGGTGCGGGAGAAGGCGACCCCGCCCATCGCGTGACGGTCCCACTCGATCGCGACACCAGTCGCCTCGATCACGCGGCGCGCGGCCTCGATCACCTCGGGGCCGATCCCGTCGCCGGGGATCAGGGTGACGCGGTACGGCAACTCGTTCTTCCTCTCAAGCGTGGCTCAGGGGGCCGGTTTGGGCCGTTCGCGGCCCGCGGGATATCCTGGCAGATACCGCCGAGACCGCGCGGCGCCCACACGCACCGCGGTCCGACCCGACATCGACGAACAGGACGTGCCAACGTGACCGAGAAGGGGCTCCGCGAGATCGTCGCCGCGCAGACGAAGATCTCCGACATCGACGGCGACCTGGGCAGGCTCTGGTACGTCGGGTACGACATCGCCGACCTCGCCGAACACGCCACCTTCGAGGAGGTCGTCTACCTGCTGCACCACGGGACGCTCCCCACCCGGGACGAGCTCGACGAGTTGAACGAGTTCCTGACGCCCGAACGTGACCTGAGCCCGTTCATGAGCGGACTGATGGCGACACTCGCCCAGCAGGCCTCGCCGATGTCGATGCTGCGGACCTCGATCTCGGCCGCCTCGACCTACGACCCCGACGGCTGGGACGACTCGCCCGAGGCCGAGTACCGCAAGGCGATGCGCTTGGTGGCCGAGACGCCGACCTTCATCGCGACCTACCACCGGCTTCGCACCGGACAGGAGATCGTGCCGCCGAACCCGAAGCTCCCCCACGCCGCGAACTTCCTGTGGATGCTCTCGGGCGAGGAGCCCTCGATCGAGGACGCTATGGCGCTGGACTCGACCTTCACGCTCTACGCGGACCACACCATGAACGCCTCTACGTTCACCGCGCGCATCATCGCCTCGACGCTCTCCGACATGTTCAGCGCCATCACGGGCGCGATCGGCGCGCTGAAGGGACCGTTGCACGGTGGCGCCAACGAGGAGGCGATGAAGATGGCCGAGGAGATCGTCTCGCCCGACCGCGCGGCGGAGTACGTCGCCGGCCGGCTCGAGCGCCACGAGAAGGTCATGGGCTTCGGGCACGCGGTCTACCGCACGATGGACCCGCGGGCCACCGTGCTGAAGAGGCTGGCCCGTGAGGTCGGCGAGCGGCACGACGACACGGTGTGGGTCGACATCTTCGAGGCGCTGCAGGAGACCGTCTACGACCAGAAGCAGCTCTGGCCGAACGTCGACCTGTACGCGGCCGGGGTGTACCACGTGCTCGGGATCCCCACCGACCTGATGACGCCGATCTTCGCGCTCGCGCGGATGGCGGGCTGGACCGCGCACGTGCGCGAGCAGTACGCCGACAACAAAGTGATCAGGCCGGGCAGCGAGTACGTGGGGCCGCGCGATCAGGTATGGGTGCCGATCGAGGACCGAGGCTAGGCGGAGAGCGGCCCCGTCGGACGCGGGAAGAGACCCGCGCCCTCGACCACCGCGCGCACGGCGTCGTCGTGACCCATCCCCATCAGGTGGACGCCCGACACGCCGTCGATCGTCTTCAGCGCCTCGACCACCTCGACCGTGAGACGAAGACCGACCTCGGCCGCGTCGTCGCCCGCTTCCTCCAGCTCGGCGATCGTCTCCGGAGGCACCCGCACCCCCGGGAGCTTCTCGGCCATGAACCGGGCGCCCTTCGCGGTGCGGAGCGGTACGAGCCCGATCAGCACCTTCGCACGCTCGAAGACGCCACGGGGACGCACCGCGTCGGCCCAGCCCGCGAGCGCCTCGACGTCATACGCGATCTGGGTCCAGAGGACATCGGCGCCGGCGTCGAGCTTGTCCTCCAGGCGGGCGGGGTCGTAGGGGTTGGCGAGCGGCATCTCGGCCACCCCGATCAGATACCGCGGCGGGTCGCCGACCTCGCTGCCGCCCAGCGTCAGGCCCTCGTCTCGGAGCCGCTTCGCGAGCCGCACTGCCTCGAGCACGTCGAGGTCGTGCACGGCCGCGGCGCCCGGATGGTCGCCCAGGGAGATCGGATCGCCGCTCAAACACAGCACGTTGCGCGCGCCGAGCGCCCAGCCTCCCAGCAGCTCGGACGTGAACGCCAGCCGGTTCCGGTCGCGAACCGTGAGCTGCAGGGTGGGCTCGACGCCCGCCCGTGCCACGAACGCGGACCCCGCCGCCGGCGACATGTGGGCGTTCGCGGTGGGGTTGTCGGTGACGTTCGCCGCGTCGATCGACCCCACCAGCGCCCGGGCGTGGTCGGTCACCGCGCTCGCGTCGCCGCCGCGCGGGGGGACGATCTCGCCCGTGACGCAGAACTCGCCCGCCGCGAGGAGCGCCGCGAGACGGCCGCCGGGCGTCACCGGCCGAACGCCTGCTGCTCGGCCGCGGCTACCGTGTTGACCAGGAGCATCGCGACCGTCATCGGCCCGACCCCGCCCGGGACGGGGGTGATCGCCCCGGCGACGGCCGCGGCCTCGTCGTGCTGCACGTCACCCACGAGCCCGTCGGCGGTGCGATGGACCCCCACGTCGACCACCGTGGCGCCCGGCTTGACCATGTCGCCACCGATCAGCTGCGGCACGCCAGCCGCCACCACGAGGATGTCGGCGTTGCGCGTGTGCGCCTTCAGATCGACGGTCTTGATGTGGGTGCACGTGACCGTGGCGTTGCCGCGGATCGAATCCTGCGTGAGCATGATCGAGAGCGGCGCGCCCACCAGGTCGCCGTAGCCCACGATGCACACCTCGGCGCCCTCCAACGGGATGCCCTCGCGCAGGAGCAGCTCGACGATCCCGTAGGGCGTGGCCGGTAGGAACGTCGGCTCGCTTCGCAGCATCATCCCGATGTTCCAGGGGTGCAGGCCGTCGACGTCCTTCTCGGGCGCCACCGTGCGCTGGACCTCGAGCTCGCGCAGGTGGGCGGGCAACGGCAGCTGCACGATGATCCCGTGGATCTCGGGGTCCCGGTTCAGCCGGCGGAGCGTCGCCATCAGCTCGCCCTCCGTGACGTAGGACGGCAGATCCACCTGTTCGGAACGGATCCCGACGTCGGCGCAGGCTTTGTGTTTGGCGCCCACGTAGATGCGGGAGGCCTGGTCGTCGCCCACCAGGACGGCCGCCAGGCCCGGGATCACCCCGCGCTCGGTGAGCGCGCGTACCCGCTCGGCTACCTCCGAGCGGATCTGGGCTGCGACGGCTCTGCCATCGAGGGTCCGGGCGGTCACGCGGCGAATCCTACCCCGGGGGTCGAAGGTCCGACCAAGACAGAGGGTCGGCGCCGGCGACGGGCCGAGGGTCAGTGCCGGAAGTGACGGCGCCCGGTGAGGACGACCGCCATCCCGCGCGCCTCGGCCGCCGCCAGCACCTCCTCATCTCCTTTGGAGCCGCCCGGATGGATCACCGCGGTGCAGCCCGCATCGGCCGCCACCTCGAGCGCGTCGGGGAATGGGAAGAACGCGTCGCTCGCCAGCACCGCTCCCTGCGCCCGCTCCCCCGCCTTCCGCGTGGCGATCCACGACGAGTCGACCCGAGACATCTGGCCGGCGCC
>JANLXF010000189.1:0-3020 GCA_031364965.1 Actinomycetes bacterium
CGTGCGTCGCGCATCTTGCGCTTCAGCTCTTCGGTCCAGTTCAGCACGAGGTTGTATCGGGTGATCTCGTCCTCGTTCTCGTTCTTCAATCCGACGAAGAAGCGGCCGTCCGGAAGCACGGACCACATCTGTACCCGCACCTTCTCGAGGTCATGGACTTCGGTCGGCTCCGAGACCGAAAGCTCGGGCCTGGTCGTGACGACGACCTTCATGAGCCGGCGGCGCTTGTCTTCGACGAAGAGTGTCTTCCCGTCCGCCGACCACTGGTGGCCGTTGCTTCCCGAAGCCTTGACCTCGACCGGTCTCCCCGTGCTTCCATCGGTGTGGAATTCGACAACGTAGGTCAGAGCCTTTCCGGACTCATCACTTCCGAAGGCAAGCAGGCGTCCGTCGCGGGAGAGCCTGGGGTTGAGCTCGTTCGACGTGCTCGGCAACAGCGGGCGCAGCCGGGTCGAGTCCGCCTCGACGCCCGTGATCGGTAGCATCATCATGCTAACTTTGCCGGGCTCCGACCGCGTCAGCAGCAGCGCGGAACCGTCGGCCAGCCACGAGTCCGACCGGTAGATGACATCCTCGGACTCGGGCTTCAGGATCCGTTTCGCCTCGCCCCCGTCCGCGTCCTGGACGTGGACCCCGTCCCGGCCGTCCTTCCCAAACCGGGTGTAGGCGATGCGCTTGCCGTCCGGCGACCAGAGCGGAGACCCCCATTCGGCGTTGGGATCTGTCCCGAGCCTCCGGAACCCGGGGCGGGCCAGATCAGAAACCCAGATCTCGTCGATCCCACGCGCGTTGAGGATGGGACATGCGAAGCGGCGCCCGTCGGGCGAAAGCTCCACCACACGGTCCACCGCACGCTGCTCCGGTGACCACGGCTCGAGCTTCCCGGCGGCATCGAGGAAAGCCAGCGCTCGATCGCCTCCCAACTGGCCGGGCCGGTAGAACAAAGCGCCGTCGTTTGTAAGCCAGAAAGCCCCCGGTGTGAACGTGAAGGGCGTGCTGAGCCCGCTCCAGACGGCGACCGGCGACCCGCGCAGTTCCAAGCGCCCGAGATCGAAGCCCGCCGCGAGGACGGCGTCGCCTCGGGCGAAGAGCAGGTGCCCGGTCGGGGAGTAGACAGCGTGGCCACCGTCCTCCTCGATGACCTTGACCTTGCCACTTCTAACATCCAATACGCCGACGCTGTAGTGCCAGCCGTGGGCGTCGTAAGAAACCACGTCGATGAACACACCGCGGTCGCCGGGCAATGTCCATCCACCGAGCTCGTATCGGCTCACGCCCGGCCGACCCGCGTCGATTGGAACGGGCGGCGACGGGGGACCCCCGGCCTTCGGAAGTCGGACGAAGGCCATCGGGCCCTCCAGGATCAGAAAGTCGCCGTTCTCCAGCTCGGCGCTTCCTCCCCAGGAATCCTTCCAGTCCGTGATCGTGGTCGCGGGCGCGCTGCCGTCGATGGGGATGCGGGCCAATCGCTTCTGAGGAGCTCCCGGCGAAATCGGGGCGATGAAGAGCAGTTCGCGGCCGTTGTTCTCCGGAACGGCGCCGATCACGCCCTCCAGTCCCGGAAACTCCTTGAACTCGTACCGGTCCAGGCGTCGCGTGTACACGCGGGTCTGTGACGCCTCCGACCCCTCCGGGTTCTTGGGCCGCCCGGTGACGACCAACGTGCGCCCGTCACGCGTGATATCCACGCCCTGTACGGTGACGTCCGGCGGCACCGCCAACGTGACGCAGGTCGGCTGGCCGTTCCCGCTCACTGACGGACGCGGGCCGAGCACGCTCCACAACCCTGCGCCCGCGCCCAGGCCGATCACGCCGACGATGGCGAGCATGAGCGGCGAGATGCGTCGTCGCGCCGCGCCCTCGCCCGGCATTTCCGTGACGAGCAGCCGTCCCGACGGCGAGCGGGCGGCGAGAACTTCATCGAGGGCGATGCGCGCGTCGCCGATGTCCCGCAATCGCACCTTCGGGTCCTTGGCGAGACAACGCTGGAGCAGCTCGCGCACCCGCGGCGGGGTCGCTCCCGGCAGCGCCTTGAAATCGGGCTCGCGCTCGAGGATACGGGCGAGCGTGTCCGAGACGGTCTCGCCCCCGAACGCGCGATGCCCGGTGAGACACTCGAAGAGCACGCAGCCGAAGGCCCAGATGTCGGCGCGCCGGTCCACGACCTTCCCGCGCGCTTGCTCGGGGCTCATGTAGGCGGCGGTGCCAAGGATCATGCCGACGGCGGTCCCGGCACTCGTCATCGTGGGGAGAATTGTCGGCGTCGAGGTCGGGCCCGAGGCCGAGGTTTCGCCGGCGACGGCCTTGGCCAGACCAAAATCGAGGACCTTCACCGTCCCGTCCGGCGTCACCTTCACGTTCGCGGGCTTCAGGTCGCGATGGATGACGCCCTTCTCGTGCGCCGCCTCCAACGCCTCGGCGATCTGGCGCGCCAGCTCCAGTGCCTCGACGACAGGCACCGGCCCCTGCGCGATGCGAACGGCGAGGTCCTCGCCCTCGATCAGCTCCATGGCCAGGAAGCGCACGCCCTCCGCGGAACCCACGCCATAGATGGCGGCGATGTGCGGATGGTTGAGCGAGGCGAGCAACCGCGCTTCGCGTTCGAAGCGCGCCATGCGCTCGGGGTCGCCCGCGACCGCCTCGGGTAATACTTTGATGGCGACGTCGCGGCCGAGGGTCGTGTCGGTCGCGCGCCAGACCACGCCCATCCCGCCCTCGCCGATCTGCTCGACGAGGCGATAGTGCGAGAGGGTGCGGCCGGGGGCGAGGGACAATGGTGACCTCCGAGGAGTAAGTGGCGGGAGTCTAGTTTGCTGGCCCGCTGGAAAGCAACGATAGGGGCGGGGGTGAGGTCGGGCGACACCGCGGACGCACAGGTCCGCTACAATGCGTCACGAGGAGCGAAGTCATGGTTCGCGAGATTGAAGATCACAGAGTCGCGGGCGGGGGGATATGGCGCCGCGTACAGGTCCGGCGCCAAGAGCGATTAGGGTAACCCGCCGGGGAGACGTTAAAAAAGG
>JANLXF010000190.1:0-13623 GCA_031364965.1 Actinomycetes bacterium
GCTGCTCGCGCTGGGTCTCCTCGAGGTACGCCCGGCGGGACAGCACCACGTTGTTGCGGTTGCGGTCGAGCTCGATGATCTTCGCTTCGAGCTCGGTGCCCACGAAGGGATGCAGGTCGCGGACGCGGCGCAGGTCCACCAGCGAGGCGGGCAGGAACCCGCGCAGGCCGATGTCCAGGATCAGTCCGCCCTTGACGACCTCGATCACCGGGCCCTTGATCGTCTGCCCCGAGGTCATGACCTCCTCGATCCGGCCCCAGGCGCGCTCGTACTGCGCGCGCTTCTTGGACAAGATCAGGCGGCCTTCCTTGTCCTCCTTCTGCAGGACGAGGGCCTCGATCTTGTCACCGACCTTCACCACTTCGTTCGGGTCGACGTCGTGGCGGATCGAGAGCTCCTTGCTCGGGATCACGCCCTCGGACTTGTAGCCGATGTCGAGCAGGACCTCGTCGCGATCGATCTTCACGACCTCACCGTCGACGATGTCGCCGTCGTTGAAGTCCTTGAACGACGCCTCGAGAGCCTCGATCAACTCCTCGGGTGTCAGGTCGCGCTCGTACACGACGGGCGCGGGCGGTGCCTCTGCAGGCATCTCCTCTGCGGCAGGCGTCTCCCCTGCGGTGACGGGCGCTTCCTCGGCGACGGCGTCGGCCGATGCGGCCTCCGTCACCTCGTTCGATGCACCCTCCGCGACCTCGGTCGTCTCGGCGTCGGCGGGCACGTCGGCGCCCGCGGTGGTCTCTGTGTCACTCATGGCGATGGTTCTCCTCGCTGACGCGCGGGGCTCACCGACTCGCGGCTTGGGATTTGCGAGCGGCGCAGGAGCCCTGCGGCCAGGAGGGATGGTAGGTGACCGGCGGAAACGGCGTCAACGTGTGCGACGGGCTCAGTGCCCCGCCGGAGCGCCGTCGGACCAGTTCGGCCCCCAGCCCACATCGGCCTGGAGCGGCACGTCGAGCTCCACGGCGTGCTCCATCCGCTCCTTGACCAGCGCGGCGGCCTCCTCGACCGTGGTCCCGGGCACCTCGAACACGAGCTCGTCGTGCACCGTGAGCAGCATCCGGCACTCCAGGTCGGGCCGGGCGCGGAGCGCCACGTCGACCGCGATCATCGCGACCTTGAAGACGTCGCTCGCGCTCCCCTGGATCGGCGCGTTCAGCGCCTGCCGGCGCCCCAGGTCGCGCACGCGCGGGTTGGCGGCCTGCAGCTCGGGGATATAGCGGCGCCGGCCGAGGATCGTCTCCGTGAACCCCTCGACCGTGGCGTGCCCCACCTGGCGGTCGAGGTACTCGCGGATCCCCGGGAACGAGGCGAAGTAGGCGTCCATGATCTCCTGCGCCTCGTCGGGGGCGATGTCGAGCCGCTGCGCGAGCCCCCAGGCGTTCATCCCGTAGGCGAGGCCGTAGTTCACCATCTTGGCCCGGGACCGTGAACCGGGGTCGACCGCCTCCAGGGGCAGATCGAACACCCGGGCGGCCGTGGCCGTGTGGATGTCCTCGCCGCCCGCGAACGCGCTGCGGAGTCCCTCGTCGCCCGAGAGGTGCGCGAGGATCCGCAGTTCGATCTGGGAGTAGTCGAGCACGAGCACCACGTGCCCCTCGGACCCCGGCACGAACGCCCGGCGGATCTGGCGCCCGAGCTCCGTGCGGATCGGCACGTTCTGCAGGTTGGGGTTGGTCGACGAAAGCCGGCCGGTGGCGGCCGAGGTCTGCACGAACGTGGTGTGTACGCGGCCGTCCCGTGGGTCGACGAGCCGCGGGAGGGCCTCGAGGTAGGTCGAGTTCAGCTTGTCGAGCTCACGCCAGCGCAGGAGCGCATCGACGATCGGGTGCGCCTCACGCAGCTTCTCGAGCACGCTCGCATCGGTCGAGAGCTCTCCTTTCGGAGTCTTCTTCCCGGGCTGCAGACCGAGCTGGTCGTACAGGATCGTGCGGAGCTGAGGCGGCGAGTTCAGGTTGAATTCCTCGCCCGCCTGCGTGTAGATCTCGGCCTTCAGGGTTGCCATGCGGTCGCGGACCGACTCGCCCATCTCCTCGAGGTAGGGGACATCGAGCGCGATGCCGCGGGCCTCCATACGCGCGAGGACGCCGGCGAGCGGCAGCTCCACGTCCTCGAGCAAACCGCGGAGCCCCTGCGCGTCGATCTGCTCCTCCAGCACAGGCGCCAGGAGAGCCACCGCGGCCGCCTCGGCGGCGACGCTGCGCCACGGCGCCTCGCCGAAGAGCTGGCCCTCGGCCTCGTCCTCGACCGTCCCGAGCACGTCGGTGCCCAGATGCGCCTCGCAGAGCCGCCGCAGCTCGTAGTCGGCCGCGGCGGGGTCCAGCAGATAGCCCGCGAGCATGGTGTCGAACGCGACACCCGCCGCATCGACACCCTCGGCCGAGGCCGCTCGCTCGAGCGCCTTCGCGTCATGCGCCCATTTCGGCGCCGCCGGATCCGCCAGGAAGGCCCCGAGGGGCTCGATCGACGCGATCGAGGCGAACGCGGCCTGGGCGCCGCCGGGAGACACCGCGATCCCGCGCACACGGCCGTCCTCGACGAAGAGCCGAACGCCCTGCGGCGCACCCGAACCGAGCAGCCGAGTGAGCTCGGGGGTCTCGATCTCGCGCAGATCGAGCTCGGCAACGTCGACCGCCGGCTTGGGCGAATGGCCGATGTCGTGGAGGCGGTCGAACAGGCTCCGGAACTCGAGCGAGGTGAACAGGCGCCGCACCTCGTCGAGGTCCCACACCCCCATCACGCAGGCGTCCGGGGCAACCGGCAGGTCGACGTCGGTGACGATGCGGGCGAGCACCTTGTTCAGCGCGAGCCGGTCGACCGAGGCGGAGACGTTCTCCTTGAGCTTGCCCTTGAGCTCGTCCACCCGGGTCACGAGCTCCTCGACGGTCCCGAACTCGTTCACGAGTTTGGCCGCGGTCTTGTCACCCACGCCCGGCACGCCGGGGATGTTGTCGCTCGTATCACCCTTGAGCGCCACGAAGTCGAGGTACTGCGCGGGCGTGATGCCGAACCGCTCGGTCACCGCCGCCTCGTCGTACCGCACGATGTCGCTGATCCCCTTGCGATTGAACATCACCGTGATGCCCGGCCGCACGAGCTGGAAGAAGTCACGATCGGCAGTCACGATCGTCGCGTCGATCCCGCCGGCGGCCGCCTGGACCGCGAGCGTGCCGAGCGCGTCGTCGGCCTCGTTGCCGTCGGCGATCCGAAGCACCGGGATGCGCAGCGCCTCGAGCACCTCTTCGATCAGGCCGAGTTGCGGCTTGAAGTCGCCCGGGGTCTCCGCCCGCCCCGCCTTGTAGTCGGCGTCCCGGTCGAGGCGAACGGTCGGCGCGCCCGAATCGAACGCGACCGCGATCAGATCCGGGCGCTCTTCGGTGAGGAGCTTGATCAGCATCGAGGTGAAGCCGTACACGGCGTTCGTGATGGTCCCCGAGCTGGTCGCGAGCGTGGGGGGCAGGGCGAAGAACGCGCGGTACGCCAGGGAGTGTCCGTCGAGCAGGAAGAGTCGGCGGGGGACGTCGGGGGATGTGCCAGGGCTCACGACCCGTATCGTAGCTGCCGCCTCCGCCGGGCCCCGGGTGAGGGGGTCGTTCGGCCCCGAACGAGCTTGACGCGAATCCGACCCCGTGGGTAGGGTTTGTGCATCTGAAGGTCTCGAACGCCGGTCGGATCGACGTACGAAAGGCGCACGGATGGGTGCTGCATTCCTGGTCTCGCTGCGAGAAGGGATCGAGGCCGCCCTGATCATCTCGATCCTGCTGGCCTACCTCCGCCAGATCGACCGCGCCGACAAGCGGCCCCTCGTGTGGTGGGGCACCGGGCTCGCCGTGCTCGTGAGCCTGGCCGTCGGCGCCGTGATCTTCGCCGCCGGCGCCGAGTTCGAGGGGACGGGCGAGCAGGTCTTCGAGGGGCTGGTCACGCTCGCCGCCGTGGGCGTGCTGACGTGGATGATCTTCTGGATGCGCCGACAGGGCGCCCGCGTGAAGTCCGAGCTGCAGGACAAGGTCGACGCGGCGCTCATGACCGGCGGGCTCGCCCTGGGCGTCCTGGCGTTCGTGACGGTGGTGCGCGAGGGCATCGAAACCGCGCTCTTCATCTTCGCCGCCGCCAAGGGAACGGCCGTCCCGAACGGCCGCGTCTGGGAGCAGTTGCTCGGGGCGGCGCTCGGGCTGGCGCTGGCCGTCGCGCTCGGGGTGCTCCTGTACCGGGGCGGCCTCCGCATGAACCTTCGCACCTTCTTTCGCTACACCGGGGCGCTCCTGATCGTCGTGGCGGCCGGTCTGTTCGGCTTCGGGATCCACGAGCTCCAGGAGGCTGGCTGGCTC
This sequence comes from Actinomycetes bacterium, assembly GCA_031364965.1. GTDB lineage: Bacteria > Actinomycetota > UBA4738 > UBA4738 > HRBIN12 > JAOUEA01. Next base: position 4,329 of record JANLXF010000190.1, read on the forward strand.
CCGTTCCTGACCGGCACGGCCTTCGACATCTCCCGGACGATCCCCGACGACAGCGGTGTGGGAGGGATCCTGCGCGCCCTCTTCGGCTACCAGGCGAACCCGACGTGGCTCGAGGTCGTGTCGTGGTTCGGGTACCTGGTCTCCGTCGGCTGGTTCTTCCTGCGTCCGCCGGCCGTGCCGGGCTCCTCGGCCACCGCGCCCGACCCGACCGCCACCGCCGCGGCGGTCGCCGGGTCGGACAGCCGCCCCGGCGCTTCCGCCTGAGCCCGAAGCGGGAACGGGCGGCTCGCCGGTTCGACGACAGATCCCCCGACCCGAGCCGCACGGCTCCCACCTGCGCCGATGGCCGCCGGGCGCCTGCCGAGGCCGCGCTCGGGTTGACAGCCCTCAACCTCGAGTCTATCTTTCGTCTCGGCCCCGCGCGGTGCGGGTGGAACCGGGAAACCGGGACCGAACGGATCGCTCGGGGCCGCAGCTTGACGGGCCGTTTCGGCCGGGACGCACCGCTCGCGTATGGGGAAGGCGTGAGCGGCGCAGATCGGACGGGGCGGCCCGTCATCTGTTTGCGGGGCGTTTCGGGCCGGGGTCGAGTCGAGGTCGAGGCTTCGGACCGCGCATGTGCGGCGGCGGGGACGTCGAGCCGCCCGCGGCTACAGCACCGCTTCGAAGAACTTCTTGGTCTCGGGGAACTTCGTGTGGTTGATCAGCTCGTCGGGGGTCCCCTGCTCGAGGATCACGCCCTCGTGGAAGAACATCATGCGGTTGGCGACCTCCCGCGCGAAACCCATCTCGTGCGTGACGACCATCATCGTCATGTGAAGGTCGGTGGCGAGCGTCTTCATCACGGAGAGGACCTCGCCGATCAGCTCGGGGTCCAAGGCCGAGGTCGGCTCGTCGAAGAGCATGACCTCGGGCTCCATCGCGAGCGCCCGGGCGATCGCCACGCGCTGCTGCTGACCGCCGGACAAACGGATCGGGTACTGGTCGGCCTTGTCGGCCAGGCCCACCTTGGCGAGGATCTCCACCCCTTGGGCGCGCGCGTCGCCCCTGGGGATGCCCTTGACCGTCACGGGACCCTCCATGACGTTCTCGAGCGCCGTCATGTTCGGGAACAGGTTGAACGACTGGAAGACCATGCCGGTCCTGATCCGCAACTGACGGATCTGCTCGCGCTTGTGGCGGGTCCGGTGGCCCCCTTCGAGCCGGACCCCGGCGACCTCCACCGTGCCGTAGGTCGGATCCTCCAGGAAGTTGATGCAGCGCAGCAAGGTCGACTTCCCCGACCCGGACCGCCCGAAGATGACCACCACCTCGCCCCGGTGGACCTCCATGTCGATCCCCTTCAGCACCTCGAGCGGCCCGAAGTACTTGTGGAGGTTCTCGACGCGGACGACGGGATCGAGGTTCATTGCGGCTCCTCGGGCTCGTCGTCGATCTCGATGCCCACCAAGCCGCCCCCGCCCCCGGGGCCGCCGCTGCTGAGCGGGATGAACTGGGTGCGCTTGCGGCCCGTGGCGGTCGAGACCTCCGTCCGGACGTAACCCTTCGAGATCTTCCGCTCGAGCCGGCTCTGGAAGAGCGAGAAGATCGAGGTGAGCAACCAGTACAGGGCCGCCACCACGAGTAGTGACTCGAGGCGCTTGGTGATGTTCGAGCTGAACGCGAGCTGCCCCCTCAGGAACAGCTCGGCGCGCGCCACTTCCGCGCCGAGGAAACCCACCAGCGCCGTGTCCTTCATCATCGCGATGAACTCGTTGCCCGTCGGTGGGATGATCACCCGGATCGCCTGCGGCATCACGACGCGGCGCATCCGCTGGCCGTACGTCATGCCGAGGGCGTCGGCGGCTTCTGCCTGTCCGTGGCCGACCGACTGGATACCCGCCCGGAAGATCTCCGTCATGTACGCGCCGTAGTTCAGACCGAGGCCGATCACCCCGGCGACGAACGATGTGAGCGTCAGGACGTTGACCAGCGACGTGCGGCCGAGGTTCAGGCCGATCTGCGGGAGCGCGAGGTAGATCAGGAACAGCTGCACGATCAAGGGCGTGCCCCGGAAGAATGACGTGTAGAACCCCGACACGCCGTACGCGACGGGGTTGCGCGAGAGCCGGCCGAGCGCGCCGAACATCGCGAGGGTGGTCGCGAGCGCAATCGCGAACACCGCCAGCATGATCGTGTACTGGAGGCCCTTCGCGATGTACCAGAAGGTCTCCCGGATGAACCCGAAGTCGAGGTCGGACAACGCCAGGAACAGCCCGATCATGAAGAAGATCGCGATCCACGTCGCCGTCACCTTCAGCCGGAACGGGATCCTCGCGCTCGCCAGCGCGAGCCCCTCAGAATCGCCGGCGCCCTGCTTGCCGGCCAGCAGCAGCACCAGCGCGATCGCGCTGAGCGCCGCCGTGGCGTAGGTCTCCTTGTCGGACGTGAGACCGCCGACCGACCACAGATAGCCGGCGGCGAAGAGCGTGACCGCGAGCGCGAACCACCACGTCCATCGGCGCGCCAGGTAGATCAGCGACCCTCCGGCGATGCACGCGACCCCGACGGCCGCGAAGGCGCCGATGTCCGACGGAGGGATGTTCTCCTCCGTAGAGAAGACCAGGAGCGGCAGGAGCAGGACCAGCAAGGCGCCCTGAAGGATGATGATCCAGGACGCCAGCAGCAGGAACGTCGCCCGCGGCGAGGTGTCGACGGGCGATGCGGACGGGAGCCGAGGCTCCTCGGCTCCCGTCGCGCCCACCGCGGCACTCACGCCGTCGCGCCCGATCCCATCAGGCCGACGGGCTCGCGGAGGACTCGCTCGCGCTGGTCGTCCAGTCGACGCCGCCGTACCACTTCTTCGACAGCGCGGAGAGCGTGCCGTCGTCGTGCATGTCCTGGACGATCTGGCCGACGGCATCGCTCAGGCTCTGCGCGTCGCTCGGGGCGTTCTTGTCGAACGCGATCGAGAGCGGCTCGTAGTACAGCGGGTCGCCCACGATCTTGATCGCGCCACCCTCGTCGATGAACGCCTGGATCGTCTGCTGGGCGCTGATCGCCGCATCGCAGCGGACCCCGTCGCCGAGCGCCAGATTGTCCAGCGCATCGGTGTCCGTGTCATAGGTCTGCAGCTTCGCGCCGTCGATCTGGAAGTCGAACGGCGGCGCTGCCGACCCCAGCTTCAGGGTGCCCTGGACGTAGTCCTGGTAGGTGGTCTGCACGCCGACGCAGACGTTCTTTCCCGTCAGATCCGCCGGCCCGGTGATCGACGTGTTGTCGGTGGCGACCGACATGACCGCCGGCGTGTAGTAGTAGGCCGGCGTGAAGTAGAAGATCTCCTCGCGGTCGATCGTGTCGGTCATCGACCCCACGCTCACGTCCCATCGGTCGTTCCACGAGCCGGCCGTGATCACGGCCCACTTCTGCGCCTGGATCTCGGTGTCCACACCGAGGCGGCTCGCGATCTCCTGAGCGACCTCGACGTCGAAGCCGTTCCACTCGCTCGTCTGCACGTCGTACCAGGACTGTGGCTTGTACTTCGGGTCGGTCGCGATCCGAAGCGTCCCGCTCTCGCAGACCTTCGCGAGCGCGTCGCCGGCGGCGGTGTCGGCGGTCGCGCACACGCCCTGTGCGGCCGGCCCGGAGGCCCCGGTCGGACCGTTCGTCGTGCTGCTCGAGTCGCTGCCACACGCTGCGGCCACGAGCGCGAGGCTCGCGAACACCACGAGCGGCGCGAGTTTCGTCGTGCGCATCAATGCCCTCCTCGTCAGTGGATGGGGAACGCGGGCACGTCCTTTTCACCCGAGGTGCATATTAGGGCTCTGACTGCCGGTCAGACAACGCAGGTGGTTGCGGAGCGCGCATCCTTACCCGAGGCCGATCCATCGGAGCCCGGACGCCCGGGTGGCGTGGGCTGCCGCGAGCTCGCCCGAGGGATCACCACGGGCGTCGAAGGCCACTTTGCCGGCGATCCCCTGGGTCGCCCCGAGTGCGTCGATCGCCGATGCGAAGCCGGCGCGGCCACCGGACGCCACGGCATCGTCCCCGGCGAGCCGGACGAGCAACGTCGCGATCTCCCATCCCTCGGCGGCATAGACCCCCGGCGCGAGCCCCGTCGCGGCTTGATAGGCGTTCACGAAGCGGCGAGACCCCAGGGAGGTGTCCGTCGAGACGTCCACGCACGGGCAGACGGCCACCGTCCCGTCGCTCGCCGGGGCCGCCGCATCGAGATAGGCGGCCGCCTTGGCGGCGTCGGACACCAGCAGCGGGATCACGGGATCGAGCGACGTCCGGATCGACACCGCGCCCGAGGGACCCCCGGTCCACACCACGGCACGGCACCCTCCGGTGTCTCCGACCTTTCGCGGCGATGCGCGTCCGGCGAGCCGCTCCGCCACCGCCGTTGCCAGCGCCTGCGAGCGCGCCGTGCCCTCGTCCACGATGCACACGGATCCGGCCGCCGACCGCGCCGCGCGGACGGCGAGCTCCGCGGCCTGGGCGGGAGCCGGTGCCACGAACCGTCGCCATCGAAGGCCGGGAACCGCGGGCAGCGCTCCGTCCGACAGGCTGAGAACCGGAAGACCGGCCGTGGCGAACACCGTTGCGGTTTCGGCGGGCATCGCCCAGAACGGGGCGACCACGATCGCCACGTAGGAGTCGTCGGCGGCCACCGTCTGGGCGAGCTCCAGCGCCACGAGCGGGTCGCCGCCCGTATCGAACTGGACGGCGACCGGCACGTGCTCGATCCCCCGGCGGACCCCCTCGGCGAGCCCGGCCTCCAGCGCCAGGAACGACGGCGACACCAGGTCCAGGGGGTCTTCCACCGAGAGGTCCTGGAAGAAGGCGACCTTCGGGCCCTCGGCGGCGGGCACGGGCGCACCCGAGCCCGCACAAGCCGACACCACGATCGCGATGGCGACCGCGAGGATCGGGAGCGAACGGCGAGGCATATGCATAGGGGTGGTCCGGCGTCACGCCGGCGCCGGTAGTCTATGGACCGCTCGCCGGGATGGCGGAATCGGCAGACGCGCGGGTCTCAAAAACCCGTGAGCTAACGCTCGTGAGGGTTCGATCCCCTCTCCCGGCACCTAGACGACGTGGCCTTCGGCGGCCAGCCGGCCGTCGGTGAATCGCTCCAGCCCGAGCTCGGCCACATCCACGGTTCGGGCCGCGCCCTCGACGATCATCTCCGCGAGGATCTTGCCCACCACCGGGGCATGCTGGAAGCCGTGCCCGCTGAACCCGTTCGCGAGCCAGAGGCCCTCCACCGGCGACGGGCCGACGATCGGGTGGCGATCGGGCGTCATCTCGTAGAGCCCGCACCACGAGGAGGCGATCCCGGCCTCGACGAGCGACGGGAACACCTCGATCGCCCTCGGCAGCAGCCGATCAGCCACGAACCGATCGTCGACGACCGTCTCGAAGGACGGACGTTCGTCCTTCGCACCCATGCCCATGAGCACCCCGTCGCCTTCTCTGTGGAAGTAGAAGCTCGTCCCGGCGTCGATGACCAGCGTGCGGCGGTCGGGCACACCGGGGAACGCGCCAGTGGTCACCACGTTGCGCGGGATCGGCTCCAAGGGAAGCGTGACACCCGCGGTGGCCGCCAGCACGCCCGCCCACGGTCCCGCCGCATCGATCACCAACGGGGCCTCGATGGCGCCTTTCGAGGTGTCCACGCCGGTCACGCGTCCGCCCGTGACCCCGATGCCCGTCACCTGCACTCCCAGTCGGATCTCCGCCCCGGCACGTCGCGCCACGGTCGCGTAGCCCTGCGTCAGCCCCGCGGGGTCGGCGATGCCGTCGTCGGGGCAGTACGCCGCCGCCCGAACGTCCTCGACCGCCAGCCCCGGCACGAGCTCGCGGGCTTCCACGGGCGTCAGCTCGCGGGCGTCAACGCCGAGCGAGCGCTGCAGGTCCCCCGCCGCCCTGAAACCTGCGAGCTCATCCTCGGTGCGCAGGAGGAAGAGGTAGCCGTCCTGCACCACGTCGAGCGGCAGACCGTGCGTCTGCGTGAAGCCCGTGATCATCGGCACGCTTGCCAGAGAGAGCTCGATGTTGATCCGGCTCGAGAACTGGTGGCGGAACCCGCCCGCACACCGTCCGGTCGAGCCCGACCCGACGGCGTCTTCCCGATCGAGCACGACGACACGGCCGGCTCCCGCGACCGCGAGATGGTAGGCGGCGCTCACGCCGACCACCCCTGCCCCGACCACGACGACGTCGGCGGTCTCGGTCATGCCGATGCCTCCATCACCGCGCGCGCCACCATGAGGTCCTCGAACGCCATGCCCACCGACTCGAAGAGGGTCACGTCCTCGAGCGACCCCCGCACAGCGCGGGCGTCGCGGACGACCTCGGCAAGATCGGCCAGGACGTGCGCCGCCGTGATCACGCCCTCCCCGATCGGGATCAAGAGGTCGCCGGCTTCCGCGAGGGCGACGGCACGATCCTCGACCACGACCCGGGCACGCCGCGCCGTTTCCGAGTCGACCTCTCGTGTGTCGGGCGTGTAGGCGCCCACCGCGTTCACGTGCGCACCCTGGGCGAGTCCGAACCCGTCGAACACGGGTGCCGGGGAGGTCGTGCAGGTGCAGACCAGGTCCGCGCCTGCGATGTCCGCGGGTGTTCCGGTCCGTGCCGCGAGGCCCTCACGACGGGCTCGAGCGACCAGCGCGTCGGCACGAGCCGGCGAGCGCGACACGATCACCACCTGGTCGACGGGGCGCACCGCGCGCATCGCCTCGAGATGCGCCCCGGCCTGCACCCCCGCACCGAAGATCACCAGCCGGTGCGCATCCGGGATCGCGAGGTGCCGCGTCGCCAGCCCCGACACCGCGGCGGTCCGCAGCGCGGTCATCGCGGCCCCGTCGATCACCGCCTCAGGCGCCTGCGTGTCCGGGGCGAAGAGCACGTACACGGCATGCAGGAACGGCAGACCCCGCGCCGCGTTCTCCGGGGTGAGGGTGACGATCTTCACGCCCGCGCCGGCCGCTCCCGCCGCCGGCATCGTGAGCAGGGTTCCCGCCGGCGTCGAGAGATGGGAGCGGAGCGGCAGCGTTCCCGGGTCCTGTTCGCGGAATCCTCGTTCGAGCGCATCGATCGCCGCGCCCATGGGCAACGCTCGAGCGAGGGTCGCCGCATCGACGACGCGGGGAACCGCGGCACCCGTGCCCGGCGGCGTCATGGCGCGCCGAGGTCCTCGATCGCGACCGTTTCCGTGAACACCGGGTCCGCGAGATCGCGCGCCGGGTCGAGGGACGACACGGGCACCCGGGGCACACGGAAGACCGCGAGCCGCACGTCGGAGGCGCAGTCCCCCGACGGGGTGCAGCTCAACGTGCCGGTGAGCCCGGAGTAGGCATCGGTGGCCATGGCGACGTCGCGGAGCGTGCTCCGACCGATCGTGAGCACGCCGCCGCCGTCGTCGGCCGCCCGGGCGAACGCATCGAGCAGCACGCTCGCCGCGTCGAACGCGTACGCGAACGCGGTGGAGGGGACATCCGGCCCGTACTGCTGGCGGTAGGCCGGCACAACCTCGGAGCGGTAGAAGTCGTCGGGCGAACGCGACGCCAGATCCGGGGCCACGACGTAGGCCGCTCCGAGCACGGCGTCCCCGGGGACGGCGGCCCCGGCCGCATCCGTACACCCCCCCGACACCAGCACGGCAGCCGTGGAGAGCCCTCCCGTGTCAGCGGCCTCGCGCGCGAGGGTGGCGCAGCCTCGTGCGTCCGCATCGAGGCGGACGTACACGACGTCGGGTGGGGTCCCTGCCAGCCGCGCGAGCGCGCGATGCATCGACGCGTCGCCGTCGACGACCTCGGAGGAGAGCACCACGCGGTCGTCGGCCTTGAGGCGCGACCGGAACACATCCGCGGGTCCGCCCGCGGCGTCGGTGCCCTCGCTGATGGTCGACGCGGTGGCCACGTCGAGCGCGTCGGCCGCGAAGTCGGCCGCGACGCGCCCCTCGAGTGCGGCGTTCACCGCCACGCGGAGGTAGAAACGGCGGTGGGTGGCCGGCTCGGTAAGGGCCGGTTCGGCGTTCGTCGGCGAGATCAGGAGCACGCCGGCCGCCGACAGCACCTGCGCCGCGGAAGGAGCCGACGCGGAGCACGTCGTCCCGATCACCCCCACGAGGCCGGGCGTGTCGGCCAGAGCGTGGGCGCCTGAATTCCCCGACGCGGACGTGCACGTGTCCTCGGCGCTCGTCAGCACGATGTCGCGTCCGAAGAGGCGGCCGGCGGTCCCGTCGAACGTGCCGTCCAGGTAATCGATCGCCATGACCACACCGCGCAGGCTGTCGACCCCGGTTCCGCTCATGTCCCCGCTCGCCCCGAGCAGGGTGCCGATCCTGATCGGTTCTCCTTCGGCGACGACGATCGACCCGAAGAGGTCGGGGGTGGGCGAGACGGTCGCGCCGGGAGTCCCCGACCCGATGCAGGCGGCCGAGAGCCCCGCCCCGACCAGGGCGCTCACCCACCCGATCACGTACCGACGTCGCCTCACGCCGTGCCTTTCGGATCGTGGCCCCGTCGGGCCGGCTGCGGTGCCGTTCACCCGCCGGCGACGACGGCCCACGCTACCAACCCGCTGCGATCACGTGGGGTCGAGGCGGCGCCGTTCGGCCGCGCTCACAGCTCCCCGAGGTACGCCTCCCGCATCATCGGATTGGCGAGGAGCCGTTCGGCGGTGTCGGCGAGCACCACCTGTCCCGTCTGGATCACGTATCCACGGTCGGCGATCGACAGGGCCATGTTCGCGTTCTGTTCCACCACGAAGATCGTGCGTCCCAGGCTCCGGATCGTCTTGATGATCTCGAAGACCTGGTCGACCAAGACCGGCGCGAGCCCCATCGACGGCTCGTCCATCAGCAGCACCTTCGGGTTCGCCATCAGGGCTCGTCCCATCGCCACCATCTGCTGCTCGCCGCCCGAGAGCGTCCCGGCCTTCTGCTTCAGACGTTCGCGAACGCGAGGGAAGGTCTCGAGCACCTGCTCCCGGTCGCGCTTGATGCCCTCGCTGTCCGAGCGCTGATACGCGCCGAGGTCGAGGTTCTCGGCCACGGTCATGTCGGGGAACAGCCGCCGGTTCTCCGGCACCATCGAGATCCCCCGCCGCACGACCTCGGTCGTGCCGAGCCCCGAGATCACGTCGCCGTCGAGCAGCACCTGACCCTCGGATGGGGTCACGTACCCGAGGATCGTCTTCAGCGTCGTGGTCTTCCCGCTGGCGTTGCCGCCGAGCAGGCAGACCATCTCTCCCTCGTAGATCTGCATGTCCACGTTGCGGAGCACAGAGACCAAGCCGTAGTGAG
>JANLXF010000236.1:0-12169 GCA_031364965.1 Actinomycetes bacterium
CGTGCGGCAGGGCGTAGCGCTTGCCCTTGGCGCCGGCCAGCAGCAGGAACGCCGCGAACGAGGCCGCCTGTCCCATGACGATCGTGGAGACGTCGGGCTTGATGAACTGCATCGTGTCGTAGATCGCGAAGCCCGACGCCACCTCGCCGCCGGGCGAGTTGATGTACAGATGGATGTCCTTCTCGGGATCCTCGGACTCGAGGTGCAGGAGCTGGGCCATCACGAGGTTCGCGACCGCGTCGTCGATCGGCGTACCCAGGAAGACGATGCGCTCCTTGAGCAGGCGGGAGTAGATGTCGAACGAGCGCTCGCCGCGGCTGGTCTGCTCGATCACCACGGGAACCATGTAGTTCTGCGGGTTCATCCGGTCTCCTCTGTCTTCGCGGGTGTGGGTTCGGCCGGCGTCGCGGCCTCGGTCTCGATGTCGGCATGCTCGACGAGAAGGTCGAGCGCCTTGCCCCTGATGATATCGCCGGCCAGTGTCACGATCTGGCCGCTTCGGTCGAGCTGTTTGGCCAGATCCTTGGGGTCGCGGTCGTACGCCTGGGCGAGCTGGGCGATCTCGGCCCCGATCTCGTCCGCGGTGACCTCGAGATCTTCGGCGCGCGCGATCCCCTCGAGCACGAGATCCGAGGTGATCGCCCGGATCGCGTGGTCGCGGGAATCCTCACGCAGGCGCGCCTCGTCCCACCCCTGTGCCTCCAGGAGCTGGTCGACCGTGAGTCCGGCGCGCTCGGCGCGTTCCTTCGCGTGGGCCACACGGTGGTCGGTCTCGTCCTCCACGAGCGACTCCGGCAGCTCGACGACCACCTTGTCGATCATGGCCTGGAGGGCGCGATCGCGAACGACGCCCTCGGCCTCTCGCTCCTTCAGCTCCCCCAACCGGGTCCGCAGGTCGTCGCGGAGCTGGGCGATCGTGTCGAACTCCGAGGCGGTCTTGGCGAAGTCATCGTCGGGCTCGGGGAGGATCCGCGCCTTCACGTCCTTGACGAGGACGGTCATGTCGGCAGTCTTGCCGGCCAGGTCCTCGCCGGCGGTCGCCGTGATCTCTTCGGACACCTTGAGGATGCCGCCCGGCTTCGTGCCGACGATCTCGGTATCCAGGTTCGGCCCGAACTCGCCCGACCCCACGAAGTACAGGTAGTCGGTGCGGCTCAGGCCGTCGATCTCCTCGCCCTCGGCCGTGGCCAGCACGTCGATCGTGGCGAAGTCGCCGTCCTGCACCGGGCGGGCGGCGGGCTCGAGCTCGGCGAACCGCTCGCGCAGCCGGTTCACCCAGTCGTCGATCTCTTGGTCCGAGACCTCGATCGGCGGCCGCGAGACCTTCAACCCGCGGTAGTCGTCGGGCGTGAACTCGAGCCGCGGGCGCACCTCGACGACGGCCGTGAACACCAAGGGTTTGTCGACGTCGAAGCCCTCGTCCAGATCGATCTCGGGGTCGCTGATCGGCGCCAAGTCTTCGTCGCTGATCGCCTGCCGGTAATAGGACGGTACGGCCGCCTGGATGAACTCGTCGCGGACGACATCGGCCCCGATCTGGGCGTCGATGATCTGCTTGGGGATCTTCCCCTTGCGGAAGCCCGGGATCTTGACCTGGTTCGCGATGCTTCGGTAGGCGGCGTCGAGGTCCTTCGCGTACTCGTCCGCGGGGACCTCGATCGTGAGTTTGACGGTGTGTTTCTCGGTCGTCTCGACGGTGGTCTGCATGTTGGGGTTCAGGCTACCGGAGAACCGGGGCCACGACGGGAGACCGCAGGTAGGCTCCGCTGCATGTACGAGCATGAGCGGTCGTTCGCCGTGGGGCTCGCCGACCGCGCCGCGACGATCGGCATGAGCATCTTCGGGCGTGACGTGGTGCGGGTGACGCTCAAGGCCGATCTGACGCCCGTGACGCAGGCCGACACCCAGATCGAGGCGATGGTGCGCGAGCAGATCGCGGCGGCGTTCCCCGGCGATCGCGTGCTGGGCGAGGAGCAGGGCGGCGACGCGAGCGGTGACGGCCGCGTGTGGATCGTGGACCCGATCGACGCCACGGCGAACTTCGCCCGGGGGATCCCGGTCTGGGCGACCTTGATCGCGCTGCAGGTCGACGGCGAGCCCGTGCTCGGCCTCGTGAACGCGCCCGCCCTGGGCGAGCGGTACGAGGCGGTGACCGGGGGCGGCGCGACGTGCAACGGTGAGGCGATCGCGGTGAGCTCGCTCTCGACGTTGGCCGAGTCGCAGCTGCTGTTCGCGGGGCTCGGTGAGTGGAACGACGGACGGCTCGGCGAACGCGTGCGCGGGACCCTGGCCGAGGCCAAGCGCACGCGCGGGTTCGGCGATTTCTGGGGCCACATGCTGGTCGCGCGCGGGAGCGCCGAGGCGATGATCGAACCCGAGCTCTCGCTCTGGGACTACGCCGCGCTCGTGCCGATCGTGCGGGAGGCGGGCGGGCGCATGACCGCGATCGACGGAGGGCCCCTGCGGCACCACGGAAGCGTGCTTACGTCGAACGGCGTCATGCACGACGAGCTGGTGGCGCGGCTCTCGGGCTAGATGGTCTCGTCGGTCGTCACAGCTTGACGACGTCGCCGGCGCCGGGAGGGGCGTTCGCCATCACGACGTTCGCGGCCGCGACGTCCTGGACCCCCAGCCCGGTGAGGTCGCAGACGGTGAGTTGCGCGTCGCTCGTGCGCCCGGCCGCCTGACCGGCGCAGATCGCCCCCAACTCGATCGCGCGGTCGACCTCGCCGGGGGCGTGCTGCAGCTCGCCGAGCCGAACGCACTGATCGCGCGAGTCCACGACGAGCAGGTCGGCATCTTCGAGGATCGCCGGGTCGAGCTCCTGCTTGCCGGCGCCGTCGGATCCCAGCGCGGTGACGTGGGCGCCGGGGGTGAGCCACCCGCGCTCGACGAGCGGCGCGCGCGCCGCGGTGCACGTGATCACGACGTCGGCGCCATCGACCGCTGCACGGACCGTGTCCGCCCGCGTGACATCGGCGTCGAGCCGGGCGCGGAGGTCGTCGACGCACCGGTCGGCGTGCGCGGGGTTACGGCCCCACACGCGAACGACGGTGAACGCGGGACGCACGACCGCGAGCGCGTCGAGCTGCTGCCGGACCTGTCCCCCGGTGCCGATCACGGCAACGGTCGCGACGCGACGCGGCGCGAGATGGCGCGCGGCCACCCCGCCGGCGGCCCCGGTCCGCAGGTCGGTGATGAACCCGTGGTCGAGTAGGAACGCGGCAGGGGCCCCGTCGCGCGCCTCGAAGACGACGACCATGCCGTCGATCGCGGGCGGGTCGAGCGCGGAGAACCCGCTCGCCGCCTTGACGGCATAGAACTGCGCGCCGTGCAGGTGCCCGGCCTTCACGTGGACCTCGCCCCCGGATTCCGGCACGTCGAGGTGGATCACCGCGGGGAGCTCGGCGCCGCCCGTCGAGTAGGCGGCGAAGGCGCGCTCGCAGGCATCGATGCACGACGGCATGTCGAGCGCCGCGCGGACGTCGGCTTCGCGGAGGATCCGGACGACGCGGGCCACGCGCCGCAGCCTACCGCCTGGAGGATCCGCCGGGTAACCTCCCCCGATGACCGGCGACACCGCGATCGAGCACTGGTTCCTCCCGGCCGCCGAACGCGGGAACCGTCATACGCGCATCGACGAGCGGCGCGGCGACGGGCTCGCGTGGACGACGGGCAACCGCGTCGAGGTCATCGTGCACGGCGCCCCGTACTTCGAGCAGCTCTACCGTGCGCTCGCCGATACGAAGGCGGGGGACACGGTGTCCTTCACCGACTGGCGCGGTGACCCCGATACCGTCCTCGCCCAGGGCGAGGAGTTCGCCGACATCCTCGCCCGGATCGCCACGGAAGGGGTCGCGGTTCGTGGCCTGGTGTGGCGCTCGCATCCCGAGATCGCGGGGTTCCAACTGGAGCACCATCAGGAGCTCGCCGCCCGGGTCGACCGGGCCGGCGGGTTGATCCTGCTGGATGAGCGCGTCCGGAGCGCGGGCTCACATCACCAGAAGCTCGTCCTCATCCGACGCGCGGGCGGGGCCGACGTCGCCTTCGTGGGCGGGATCGACCTGTGTTACGGCCGGCGCGACGACCGCCGCCATCTTGGCGACCCGCGGCCCGACGAGCTCGACCAACGATACGGCCCGACCCCGCCGTGGCACGACATCCAACTACGGATCGAGGGACCCGCGATCGGCGACCTCGACCTGACGTTCCGCGAGCGATGGGAGGATCCGACCAAGCTCGACGACCTCGGGCGGTGGCGCCGGGTCTTGGCGCGCAAGCGACACCTCGGGCCCGAGCGGCGCGATCCCTTGCCCCCCCAGCCTCCCGACCCCGGTCCCGCCGGCTCCCATGCCGTCCAGGTCCTGCGGACCTATCCGCCGAAGCACCCGCCGTTCCCGTTCGCGCCCGCGGGCGAGCGCAGCATCGTTCGCGCGTATCGTCGGTCGTTCGAGCGTGCCCGCAAGCTGATCTACGTCGAGGACCAGTACCTGTGGTCGCGCGAGGTGGCGAGGCTGTTCGCGGCAGCGCTCTCGAGACACGATGAGCTGCGGCTGATGATCGTCGTGCCGCGGATCCCCGATCGCAACGGGGTCTTCTCGGGACCGCCCCACCGGCTCGCCCAGCTCGAGCTCGTCGACCGGCTGCTCGAGATCGCGCCCGAGCGGATGGCGATCTTCGACATCGAGAACGAGGCGGGAACCCCGATCTACGTCCACGCGAAGACCCTGGTGATCGACGACGTGTGGGCGGAGGTGGGATCGGACAACCTGAACCGACGCTCGTGGACGCACGACTCCGAGCTGTCCTGCGCGCTGCTCGACGCCGAGCGCGATCCGCGCGAACCCCTCGACCCCGCCGGGCTGGGCGACGGCGCCCGGGTCTTCGCGCGCGACCTGCGCCTGACGCTGATGCGCGAGCACCTCGCCGCGGATGACGACGAAGGACTCCTGGATCCGATCGAAGCCTTCGAGCGCGCCCGTGCCTCGGCCGACGCGCTCGACGCGTGGCACGCCGATGGCCGGCGGGGGCCCCGCCCGCCGGGACGACTGCGCCATCACCGGCTCCCGGCCGTGGCCTGGTGGGAACGCTGGTGGACCACGCCGCTGTACCGCACCCTCGTGGACCCCGACGCGCGCCCGCGGGCGATGCGTCGACGGCACGCCTACTGAGCGTCCACGCCCTCGACGCTTCGCCCCGCGATGCGGCAAGCTCTTGCCGATGGCCGAGCTGATCGACGATCCCGACGTGCGCGCGCTGTACCGCGTGCCCCCCGAGTCCTTCATCGCTGCGCGCGACGCGCTCGTTCGCGCCCGCAAGGATGCGAGCGACCCGTCTGCGGCCGTGGTGAAGGCGCTCCGCAGGCCGACCGTCCCGGCGTGGGCGCTCGACCAGCTCGCCGATCGCGATCCCCGCGGCGTCGAAGGGCTCGTGGATGCGGGGAGCGAGGTCCGAGCGGCACAACGTGCCGCGCTCTCCTCGACCAAGCACACCGACCGGCTCCGTGAGGCCTCGGCCGCCCGGCGCGCGGCGGTTGCCTCGCTCGTCGAGACGGCGCGCGAGATCCTCACCGAAGCGGGGCGGAGCCCGGAACCGCACATCGACGACATCACGGCGACCCTGGAGGCGGCGTCGGTGAGCGACGAGGTCGCCGCCCTCCTGCGCGCCGGCGTCCTGGAGAGCCCGATGCGCGACGCCGGCGGCTTCGGCGACCTGTTCGGCCTCCGGTCGGTCCCCGATCTCGGAGACGAGGCGGCGGAGGAAACGGTCGATGCGCGCCCGGCCCGGCCGTCCGTGCGCCGCAGCGCGCCCGAAAGGGCGCGGGCGGATCTTCAGGCCGACGCCAACCGCCTCCGCCGCGACCGGGCCGCGGCCGAGCGGGTCGCGCAGCGGGCGCGGACGACCGCCGATCGGCTCGCGGCGGAGGCGACGGCGATCCGCACCAGGCTGGACGTGGTCGAGGCCAAGGCTCGCGACGCCGAGCGCGCCGCGAGAACGGCGGAGGGTGAGGCGACCGAGGCTGCCGAGGCGCACGGCCGTGCGCGGGCGGCCGTGGAGGCGCTCGATGGGTGAGGGCCGCTCGCCCGGACCGCTCGCGCTCGTGGGCGGCGCCGAACTCGGTCCCGGCAACGAGCCCGCGGACCGGGTGCTCGTCGCGGCGGCGGGCGCGGGCCCGGCCTACGTGCTCGCCACCGCGGCCGCCCGGCACCGTCCGGAGCTCGCTGTCGCGAACGCGGCCGGCTGGTTCTCGCGGCTCGGGCTCGAAGTCCGCGAGCTCCCCGCGACCGGGCGGCGGCAGGCCCGGTCGCCGGAGAACGCCGCACTCGCGCTCGAGGGCCGCTTCTTCTATCTCGTAGGCGGCGATCCGGGGATCGTGCCTGCCACGCTGCGCGACACGCCGGTGTGGGCCGGGGTCGTCGAGGCATGGCGGAACGGCGCAGCCCTCGCGGGCTCGTCGGCCGGCGCGATGGCGCTCGGCGGGTGGACCCTCACGAGAGACTCGCGCCCCGGCGACGACCGTCGGCGGTATACGCCCGCCCTCGGCCTCGTCCCCGGGCTCGCCGTGATCCCGCACTTCGAGACGTTCGGCGCCGGCTGGGTGGCGAGCGCGCGCTCGGGAGCCCCTAGCGACGACGTGGTCATCGTGGGGATCGACGAGCGTACCGCCGCGGTGTGGACCGACGGCGTCTGGCGCGCACTCGGGCCGGGGCTGGTCACCGTGATCCGGGGCCGGACCACGGCGACCTTCGCGTCGGAACGGGTGATCGAGGGTCTGCCCCAGCCCGCTCTCGTCTGATCGGGTTCAGGCGCCCAGAGGTCAGGCGCCGTTCTCGGAGCCGAGGTCCGGGGAGGGCATGACCGATGCCGGCGCGTCGGACTCCCACGTGTCGTCGACCGCGCCGCCCTGCAGCTTCGACGTCAGGCCGCGCCACCGGTCCTTCAGGTCCTCGTACCGCTCCCGGCCCGCCTTCGAGCCGAGCACGTAGGCCGAGCCCGCCGCGCTCGCGAGCACCAGGGTGCGACGCAGCCGGTGCCGCTTGGGCGCGCCGCCACTGCGCTTCGACACCGACTGGAGGGAATCGAGCAGCCGAGAGCGTTCCTCGTCGGCGTCCGAGACCCGCGCACGCAGCGAGTCGTTCTCGATCTTGAGGCGATCGCGCTCGCGCTCGGCCTTGTCGAGTCCCGACGAGAGCTTGGCGGTGACCGCCTCGTCTTTCATCTCTTTCATGCGCTCCTGGATCTTCATGTCCGTCCCTCCTCTGTGGCCGCCCTCGTGGCATGCCGGTCTCACCCTCTCGTCCTACCCAGGTCCATGCCCGGGAAACCTGCGTGCTACGTTCAGGTTCCCCACTCCAGGAGGCTCGGCATGGACATCGACCAGTTCCGGATGGAGCGCTACCAATCCCTGTACTGGCACGAGGTCGAGTACGACCTGTCCGAGAGCGGGGTGATGCCGATGTCGATCCGGGAGCTCCTCGGCCCCGAGGCCGACGCGGAGTCCTTCGTGTCGACCACGCTCGGGTATCCCCTCTCGGAGGGTTCGCACGAGACCCGCTCGGCGATCGCCGGCTGGTACCCGGGGGCCAACCTCGAGCACGTGACGGTCACCAACGGCGGCTCCGAGGCGAACCTGCTGACCCTGTGGACGCTGCTGAAGCCCAAGGGGCGTCTCGCGTTCATGACGCCGAACTACCTGCAGGGCTGGGGCTTGGGTCGCCACTTCGGGCGCGGCACCGACACCTTCGGACTGAAGCTTCGCGGCGACCATTGGGTGCTGGACCTCCACGAGCTGGACGCGGCGGTCACGTCCTCGACGAAGGTCGTCATGGTCTGCAACCCCAATAACCCGACCGGCCATGTGCTGACCGAGCCCGAGATGGACGCCGTCGTGGCGGCCGCCGACCGCGTGGGCGCCTGGATCGTGTCCGACGAGATCTACCGCGGCGCCGAGCTCGACACCGATGCGACGTCGCCCACGTTCTGGGGCCGCTACGACAAGGTCGTGATCACGAGCGGCCTGTCGAAGGCGTTCGCGATGCCGGGGCTCCGCGTGGGCTGGATCGTCGCGCCCGCGGACCTGATCCCGAAGATCTGGGAGCACCACGACTACACCACCCTCACGCCGAGCTCGATCGGCGATCGCCTGGCGGGCTTCGCGATGCAGCCCGCCGTGCGCGAGAACATCCTGGCGCGCACCCGAGGGATCATCCGGGCCAACTATCCACCGCTCGAAGGCTGGCTGCGGACGCACGGCGAGCGCTTCTCGTGGGCGCGCCCGGCCGCCGGCGCGATCGCGTACGCGAAGTACGACTGGCCGATCAAGTCGGCCGAGCTGGTCGAGCGGATCCGCGTCGAGCGCTCGGTGCTCCTGGTTCCCGGCACGATGTTCGGGATCGGCCGAGGCATCCGGTTCGGATTCGGCTTCGACATCGAGCACACGCTGAAGGGTCTCGCGCGCGTCGACGAGACGCTGGCCGAGCTCGCGGGCGCGTAGGCCTCGCCCGTGGTGACCCGCTGCGGGTGGGCGCCGGCGAACGACCCGCGCTACCTCGCCTACCACGACGAGGAATGGGGCGTCCCGGTGCACGACGACGTTCGACTGTTCGAGATGCTCACGCTCGAAGGCGCGCAGGCCGGACTCAGCTGGTCGACGATCCTCAACAAGCGCGAGGGCTACCGCGGGGCGTTCGACGGCTTCGACCCGCAGCGCGTCGCCCGCTACACCCCCGCGAAGGTCGAGCGGCTGCTGCGCGGTCCCTCGATCGTGCGGAACCGCCTGAAGGTGGGATCCACCGTGCGCAACGCCCGCGCCGTGCTGGACGTCCAGCGCGAGTTCGGCTCGCTCGACGCGCTGCTCTGGACATTCGTGGGCGGGGCGCCGATCGACGGACGGCGGCGCTCGCTCGACGCGATCCCCTCCGAGACCGAGGCGTCGCGAGCGATGAGCAAGGACCTGAAGCGCCGCGGGTTCGGCTTCGTGGGACCCACGGTCTGCTACGCCTTCATGCAGGCGTGCGGGCTCGTGAACGATCACGTGGTCAGCTGCTTCCGGTATCGCGCCGTCCTCGACGCGTGACGCCGGAAGCTACGCAGGTGTGCAGAGGTTTCACCCTGAACCTATGCATCCCCTCTGAAGTGTTGTCGCAGGTCGTAGAGAGGGACCAGGATGGAAACCATGCAGACACAGGCGAATCAGACGCCCCTGACCCAGCTCCCCATCGCGGCGGTCTCGTCCCTGCTGGGGATCCCCGTCCCGACGATCCGGTCGTGGGAACGGCGCTACGGGTTCCCCGCGCCGGCCCGCACGCAGGGTCAGCACCGGCGATACGCGGTTGACGAGATCGACCAGCTGCGGAAGGTCCGTGACGAGATCACGCGGGGCCACAGCGCCCGCGAGGCCGTCGACCTGGTGCGCGGCCACGGTGGCCGCCCCCGAAGCGAACTGTTCGATCGGTTCCTGCAAGCGGCGATGCGTCTGGACCCCGCCGAGCTGCGCGAGACCCTCACCGCGGGAGCCGAGACGATCGGGATCGAGCAGACGATCCGCGACGTGGCGCTGCCGTCGATGCGGGAGATGGGAAGCCGCTGGAAAGCCGGCGTGTGCGACACGGCGCACGAGCACCTCGCGACCGAGGCGGTCCGCGTGTGGCTGGCCCGGCAGTCGGCGATGGCGCCGCCGGCGTTCCGACCGTTCCCGCTCGTGCTCGCGTGCGGTCCCAAAGACCTGCACACGATCGGCCTCGAGGCGTTCGGCGTTGTGCTGGCGCGGCGCGGATGGTCGCTCCGCACGCTCGGCCCGCTCACGCCGGTCGATTCGCTCGTGGCCGCCGTACGGGCGGCCGAGGCCCGGGCCGCGATCGTGACGAGCCAGCGGAGCGTGTCCCGGCGCGCGGCCGTCGAGGCGATCGAGGCGGTCGACGCGCTGCCGGGCGTGTCGGCGTTCTACGCGGGGGCGGGCTTCGGCCCGAGCGCTGCGCGCAAGGACGTGCCCGGCACCTACCTCGGCGGCGACGTCGTCGCGGGGGCCGACATCCTCGAACTGGAGCTGCTCGGCTAGTCCTCGGCGAACAGGTCGGGCGCGTCCCGGCGGCTCGCCATGTACGCCTTGAGTTCCTCGTCGATCGCGGGGTCGAGCCCGGGGTCTTCGTACGAGTCGAGGAGCTTCTTCCACGCGCGGTTCGCGGCGACCTCGGTGGTCTCGGCGCCGCTCATCTCCCAGGTCGCGAAGTCCGGCGTCTGGAAGAGCGGGCTCATGTAGAGCCACTCCTTGAAGTGCGTGCGCGTGTGCGGCGACGACAGGAACAGCCCGCCCGGCCCGACGGTCTTCAGCGCGTCGAACGCCAGCTCTTCCTCGCTGAACCCGATCCCCGCCATCTGCCCCTGGAACTGGCGGAGCAGCTCCACGTCGAGCGCGAACTTCTCGAAGCTCGCGCAGAGGCCACCCTCGAGCCACCCGGCGGCGTGCAGCACCACGTCGGTGCCCGCGAGCATCGTGGCCCACAGCATCATCTGGGTCTCGGCGGCGGCCTGCGCGTCGACGGCCGGCGAGGACGCGAGCCCGCCGCCTCCTCGGTACGGCAGTCCGTAACGCCGCGCCATCTGGGATCCGGCGAGCACCCCGAACACCGACTCGGGCGTGCCGAACGCGGGCGAGCCCGTGCGCATGTCGGTGACCGTGAAGAACGAGCCGTAGAGGCACGGCGCGCCCGCGCGGACGACCTGCGCCAGCGCCACGCCCGAGAGCGCCTCGGCCACCTGCTGCGTGAGCCCGCCGCTGACGCTGACCGCGCTCGTCGCGCCGGCCAAGAGGAACGGCGTCACGACGATCGGCTGTTTCGCCTCGGCCCACGCCATCAGCGCGTCCGTCATGCGGAAGTCCCAGATCAGCGGGGAGTTCGGGTTCACGATGCCGAGCAACGCGGGCTCGGCCTCGATCGCCGCGCGGCCGCCGGGCACGATCTCGGCCATCCGGATCCCGTCCCGCGCGCGAGGGCCGCTCGTGCCGTACGTCGTGTACGGCTTGTCCGACCACCGGATTGTCGAGTACTCCTGATCCATGTGCCGGCTCTCCATCTGGAGATCGGTCGCCTCGCACGCGCCGGTCTGCACGCAGTTCAAGACGTCGGTGGCCTGGGTCATCTTCACGAGCGTGTCGTGGTCCTGGATCCGGCCGCTCCGGCGCCCCTCGTCGAGGTCGCTGGCGAACGGCGGCCCGCCGACGTTCATCCACACGGGGGTCCCGCCCTCCCCCACCGTCAGCGATCGCGCCGGGTTCCGTCCGCGAAGGCGGAACGACCGGGGGACCTTCGCCACCTGCTCCATCACGAACCCGCGGTCCCAGTAGACGCGGTTCCCGTCGATCTTCAGCCCGGCGTCGTGCAGGAGCTTGAGAGCGTCGTCGTGCAGGACGTCGGTGCCGATCTCCTCGAGGATCCGCATCGCCTGCTCGTGGACGATCTCTTCCTGCTCCTCCGAGAGGATGCGCAGGGCGTTCTCACGTTCGAACATCGTCGGTCTCCTCCATCAGCGGGGTCAGCAGCTCATCGAGCGGCTCGATCCCGAGGTCGTGGATCTCGAGTGGCAGTTCCATGTAGGCGGCGATCTCTCGGGCCTTCGTCTCGCGGTCGGGGTCGGGGTGCTGCCGCACGAACAGCACGCGGCTCAGGTTCCCGAAGTAGGTCTCGCGCAGCCACGGGAACCGGTCGAGCCCCAAGCCCTTGATGACCGCGCGGTCCCAGTTCGTGACGAGCCAGTCGGTGAGGAAGTAGATGCCGATGTCGTCTTCCATCCGCTGGTACAGCTCGCCCGCGTACCACTGGAAACAGTGGAAGCCGGCCGGGCGCACCGCGGGGTAGCGCGCGAGTACCGCGTCGAGGCGGCCGCCGGTGCCGCAGTCGCCGTACACGACGATCACGCGTTCGTACTTCGGGAGCAGGACCTTCAGCTTGGCCTCGACGGCGGGCGCGATCTCGATCGGGGTCATGTGCAGGTCCGAGGAGATGCCGTGGACGTCGGCCTGCCACCCGTGACGCTCGATCAGCGCGGCGGTGTCCTGAGCCACGGCGCCGCAGGCCAGGAAGGCAACCTTCGCGCCGGTGGAGGTCATGCGGTCACGCCCCGCCGTCTCCCGCGACGCGCGCCGCGTGCGCGGCCTCCGCGTCGGTGAGCT
>JANLXF010000246.1:0-11491 GCA_031364965.1 Actinomycetes bacterium
GCGATCAACCGCGAGGTGGTCGGGTTCGCGATGCCGGGCCTCGAGATCCCCGAGTTCCGCGCCAAGGCCGTGCAGATCGCGAAGGCCGGCATCTACGACCTGCGGATCCATCACGACCAGGTCGTGCTCCCGGTCCTGTTCACGCACTGGAAGATCGACCAGCTCACCGGCCTGACCGACGAGGCCGAGGAAGCGCGCGACGGGGTCATGAACTACCTCGCGATGCTCGACGCCACCGCGACGATGTACGAAGAGAAGCGGGCGGCCGCGGGAGGCTGAGCGAGCTGCCATGCTCGCGGCCGTGACGACGAACCGACCTCGAACCCGGCTCCGTGCGGCGCGGTGCGCATGATCGGCGAGGTACGCGCCTCGCCGCACCGCGGATCCCGAGAGGGCCGACGACCGTCGTGGATCGTGGTGCACACCACGGTGGGGTCGTTCAGCTCGGCGACCCACTGGTTCGAAGATCCCGGCAGTCGTGTGAGCGCCCATCACCTGGTCGGCCTGGACGGACGCGTGCGCTCGTTCCTGCCCGAGGACGACGCGGCGATGCACGCGGGGCGCGTGCACGAGCCCACCGGCGCGCTCGCGCGCCGCTCGACCGCCGCAGGTGAATCGCCCAACCTCACGTCGATCGGGATCGAGCTCGTCGACGATGGCGAGCCCTACGAGGTGGCCCGCACCGACGCCCAGTACGCGAGCGCGGCCAGGCTCGTCGCGCGCGCCGCCGAACGGTGGGCGATCCCGATCGATGCCGACCACGTCGTCGGCCATCGGGAGGTCACGGCCGACAAGGGATGCCCGGGGAACGTCGATCTCGACCGGGTGCGGCGCGAGGCGGCCGACCGGAGGGCCGGCGGACCCGCGGCCCGACCGATGGTGGCTGCCTTGCTGCCCGCCCGCAACGCCGAGCGCGGACTGGCGAGGTGGCTCGACCTGGCGCCCGGATGGTGCGACGTCGTCGTGGCGCTCGACGACGGCTCCACCGATCGCACCCGAGCCGTGCTCGAGGCCTCCCCGTTCGTCGGGACCGTCCTCACGGAACCACCCCGGCCCACGGCCGCGGGATGGCACGACGGGCGCAACCGGGCGCGCCTGCTCGAGGCCGCGGCCGCGTACGCGCCCGACTGGATCGTGCAGGTCGACGCCGACGAATGGATCGAGCCGGATCACGCCGCGGCCCTCAGGGGCTTCCTGGCGACCGATGCCGTGCCCGGTCTGGCCTACGGCTTGCTCCACCGCCGGGCCTGGGGCGCAGGCGGGATCGACGCGCGCGTCTCGTGGGTGTATCGCGTCTTCGCGTGGGCGCCCGGCCTGCACATGCCTTCGGAGCCGCTGCACTTCCACCCGGTTCCGCTCGAGATCGACCGGACGGCGTGGGTCCGCACGACGGTCGCCCTCGACCACGCCGGAGCCTCGGACCGAGACGAGATCGACGCCCGTGTCCGCAAGTACGTCGAGGCAGATCCCGCGGGCCGCTACCCGACGTCGTTCGGCGGACTCGATGCCGAGCCGGCCCGGGTGATCGCCCGTGCCCCGCGTCCCACGGACCTGCCGGTGCTCGTCTCGACGGAGCGGTTGGACGAGCTCGCCGAAGCAGCCGCGGGTTCCGGGGACCGTCCGCTGCTCACCCTCCTCCTCCCGGTGCGCAACGGCGAGCACGACCTCCCCGGATGGTTCGACGGGGCCGCCGCGCTGTCGGACTCCGTGATCGCGCTCGACGACGGCTCAACCGACGGAACGTTCGAGATGCTGGCGTCACACCCCGCCGTCCGACACGTGCTCCGCCACCCCGTGCGCGAGAGCGCCGAGGGGTGGGACGATGCCCGCAATCGCCAGGAACTGCTCGATGCCGCTGGGGAACTCGCGCCTCGCTGGGTCATGTTCCTCGACGCCGACGAGCGGATCGATGTCGACGACGCCGCCGCCCTGCGCAGCTTCCTCGACTCGCCCGAGGCCGATCGCGAGGCGGCCTACGGGTTCCTCGTCCACCGGATGACCGGGTCCGACACGTACGACCGGGCGGCGCTGTGGGTGTTCCGGGCCTTCGCGTGGCGTCCCGGTCAGCTCCTGCCCGCGGAACGGCTGCATCTCGTGCCCGTCCCCGTCGCGATCCCGCCGAGCCGGTGGCGCCGTACCTCCGTTCGGATCCGGCACCTGGCGGGCCTCACAGATCGATCCCGGCAGGCGCGGCTGCAGAAGTACCGGGAGGCCGATCCGGAGGGGGCGTTCCAGGGTTCCTACGACGATCTCCTCGAACCGCCCGGCGTCCCGATCGCGTGGGCGCCTCGACCGGAGGGCCTCCCGGTCCTGCTGGACCCGCCGGCCCCCGAGGAGGCCGACGCGTTCGACCTCGACGCACCCCTGCTCTCGGCGATCGTGATCGCGCGCGAGGACGCCGACCGGATCGAACGGGTCGTGGGCTCGGTGGTCGGCCAAGCCGTCGAGGTGCCGTTCGAGACCATCGTGGTGGTGAGCGGAAGTCCGGCGACCGCCGCGGTCGTCCGCCGCCGATTCCCCGGCGTCGCGCTGGTCGAGCTCCCCGTCGCCGTGCTGCCCGGCGCCGCGCGCAACGCCGGGCTCGCGCTCGCGCGCGGCGACTTCGTCTCGTTCCCCGGATCGCACATCGAGCTGCCGCAGGGGAGCCTCGCCGCGCGGATCCGCGCGCACGAGCGGGGGTACGCCATGGTCACCGGCAGCACGTTCAACGCGACGCGCACGCCCAGCGGGTGGGCGGCGTACTTCCTCGACCACTCGGGATCGCTGCCGGGGCGTCCGAGCGAGGAGCTCGAGGGTCCGCCCGCCCATTGCTCGTACGAGCGGGAGATCCTGCTCCGCGTCGGGGGGTTCCCCGAGGATCTGCGAGCGGGCGAGGACACCGCCGTGAACCAGGAGCTGGCCCGGCTGGGCTATCGCACCCTGCGCGACGCCGAGGTGCAGATCGTGCACGCGAACCCGTGTCCGGACATGCGCTCGCTCGTGCGACACCACTTCGTGCGTGGCCGCGGGCTCGGGCAGATCATCGTGCGCGCCACGCCACCCGGCGACCGGGTGCTAAGCGTGCGGACCCTCCGCCGGCACCTGCTGGGCTACCTCCCGCGACGCATCGGCGGGACGCGCGCGAACGTCCACGCGTGGGGAGGCTCCGAGCTCACGACCCTGTACCGACGCGTGGCGCCGCTGGTGTGGCTCGGGGCGGTGGCCGCGTGGAGCGGGCTCTGGTGGGAGCTCCTCCGTGCCGCGGCGCGCGCGCGCCCGCGCTAGGTGACGGAGAGGCTGAGGACCGGCGACCAGCCGCTGAGCTTGCCGGTCGCCGTGTTGCGCGTCCGCGCCCGGAATCGGTAGAGCCCTCTGGCGGTGGGCGTGTACACGACCGCGCGCGTATCGGTCTTCTGGATCCAGTTCAGGAAGCTCGCGTCGGAAGGTCGCCGGCGCTGCACGTCGAACGAGTACTCGGTGAGACCCGAGATCTGGGACCACCCCAGCGTGAAGGCCGTGCCCCGCGGCCCTCCGGCCGGGGAGACCGACATCGGCACCTTGATGTTGCCGTTCATCAGCGCGTGGGTGGTCTCTGCGCAGCGGAACCTGAACGTGCCCGAGAACGCCATGCCCAGGTTGTACGCGGACCCCGGGGTCTTGAATCCGGAGTTGATCCAGGCCGTCGGGTCGGTCGCGCTGTGCGAATGCGTGCTGAAGCCGTCGAACCCCCATTCCACGACCTGGCCGAAGTTCGCGAGCCTGGTCGAGGCCGGGTTGTAGGCGTAGTCCTGGACGTAGACGTAGTAATCGAACGTCGCGGCCGAGGCCGGATCGGCGCGCAGCAGGTCGGCGTACGCGAGCGCGGCAGGGAGCGTCACACCGAGCCCCACGAGCCGGCGAAGGAACACCCGCCGCCCCATCTGTCCATCGAGGTACCGGCGCGCCAGGTCCTGTCGCTGCATCACGTCCACCTTCCGAGATCGGGCGGGGGGAGGGCTCGCGGCCCCAAGGTAGCCATCACCCTACGCGCATCGAGTGCCCGAGGGAATCCCGCGGCGCGATGCCCGCGACCGCATGGGCGGTGGATCCCTTGCACGGCGCTGCACGCCTCTTGACCTCCCCTTGACCCGGCGTGGGCTCTACTCGACGGGAGGCATCTCCAGGGGTACGAGGAGGGAACGCGCATGCACACACAGACGATCTTGCTCGTGGCCGACCGAACGGCGGCCGAACCACACGTGCTCGAGGCGATCTGCGCGCGAGCCGCACAGGCGCCGACCGCGGTGACCCTGCTCGTGCCGGCGTCGCGCCCCCGCGGTGGCTGGACCTGGGACGAAGCTGCCGCCCGGGGCCAGGCACGCCGCCGGATGCGGACGGCGGCCAGCAGCCTGCGGCACGCGGGGATCTCGGTCGCGACCGTGCTCGGGGACTTCAGCCCGCTCGAGGCGATCCGTGACGAGATGCGCCGGCAGACCTACGACGAGATCGTGATCTCGACCCTGCCCACGCGCGTCTCGCGGTGGCTCCGCACCGATCTGTTGGCGCGCGTGGCCCGCGAGTTCCCGGTGCAGGTCTCGCACGTCCAGCCGGAGACGGGGCTGGTCGAGGTGTCTCCCGGCGTCGGCCGCTCGTCCGCCGCCTGATCGAGCTCCGTTCTCGGTTCGGAGGCCGGTTCCTTACGCGAGCGTGGTTCGGTACTCGAGCGCGGCGGCTCGGAGCGTGTCGACGAGTTCTTCGAGCGGCGCGCCCTTCTCCAGCAAGCTGGCGGCGCCCATGAACTCGGCGGCCCACTTGGAGTCCTTCTCGGAGAAGGCGGTGAGGATCACGACCTGGGTGCGAGGTTCCTTCGACTTGATCAGCACGGTCGCTTCGATCCCATCGACCTCGGGCATGCGCATGTCCATCAGCACAACTTCGGGTCGAAGGTAGGCCACCTTCTCGCCCGCCTCGGCGCCGTTGCGGGCGCTGCCCACGACCTCGAACCCGAATGCCGGCAGGCTGTCGCGCAGCACCATCGTGGTCTGGTCGTCGTCGTCGGCGATCAACAGGCGGATGGGGTCGTCGAGCAGCGCCTGCTCCGACGCCTCGCGCCGGGCCTCGTCCTCAGGAAGTATGTCCACCGTCATGGCGACGCCTCATTCTCCCCCCGGGTCCGTTCGGTGGTCGCTGGTTCTCGGGTCGTACCTGGGTCTCGACACGACCCGAGGGGACCTTTAGTCCTAGAGCGAGCGGCTGAACGCCGGGGTCAGTCCCCCGCGAGCATGCGGCCCAGGTACCGGGCGGCGCCGACGCCGCTTCCGATCGCGCCCTCGATCCAACCGGCGCCCTCGGCGGTGATGTCGGAACCCGCGAACGCGAGCCGGCCCTCATGTGTGGAGAGCGCCTCGAACGTTCCGTCGCTGAACCAGGTCGGCGGCGTGCTCAGCCAGGTCCCCTTCGCGAACGGGTCACGCACCCAGTCGTGGCTCGATGTCGTCACGACGTTCGCCTCAGGAAGGTGGGCGCGCACGGCCGCGTCGATCGCGTCGCGGTCGGTGAGGTCGACGCGGTCCTGCACCGAGAACCCCATGAACAGCTGCCGTCCCTCGCCGGCTGCTTTCGTCACGAAGCCGGCTTGGATCGGTGTGCCCCAGGCGGCGCCGATGTAGGACGCCGGCGCGCGCTCCACGATGGCGAGGACCTTGGAGACCTCGCCCGGGTGACCGGTTGCCGCCGCGCTGCGCTTGGGCTCGGCGAGCGGCGGATCGAACGCCACGTCGGCCCACAGGTTCAAGGGGAGGGCGAGCACGGCGGCCGGGGCGCTCACCGTCGTGCCGTCGGCGAGCGCGATCGTGACTCCGTCGTCGTCTCGGGTCACCGACGTCACGACCGCGCCGAACCGCACGTCGAGCCCCGCGGCCATCGCGTCGATCAGACTCTTGGTGCCGTCGGTGAGCAGCTCACCGACGTCGACGAACACGTCGGCCGGGCTGTAGCCGACCTCGACCATGTCCCACAGCAGCGGCAACGCGGAGCATCGATCGATCGGCGAGCCGCCCATCGAGGCGAGGAACGAGCGCAGGTAGTCGGCGGCCTCCGGCTCGGCTCCCAGCCCATCGACGAACTCGGCCACCGAGACGTCCAGCGCGTCGAGCGACGTGCGGCCCGCTCCGTCGAACGCGCGCTTGGTCGTCGCGAGCACGTCCCGGAGCCCCGAGCGCTCGAGCGTGGCCTGCATCCGCTCGATCTCGGCGCGTCCCTCGCGCCGCTGATCCCCGTTGATCCAGCGCAGCGTCGCCGTCTCGCTTCCGGGCGTGACCGCCACCCCGTACCTCATGATCTCCGCGGCCAGGTAGGGCTGCGTGGCGCGCGAGAAGAACATCCCGCCGTACTCGGCCCACACGCCGGTCTCGGGGATCTCCCGGTACCAGGTGCGACCGCCGATCCGGTCGCGCGCCTCGAGCACGATCACGCGGCGGCCTGCCTCCTGGAGATCCCGTGCCGCCGCGATCCCCGCGAACCCCGCCCCGATCACCACGATGTCTGCGTCCATGGCGCCGGACGGTATCACCGCGAACCCTCCGGGAGTGAGCGGCTGGTGCGCGGTGTAATTACCGACTACCGAGGGGCGAGCGCGTCTCGCAACAGGTTGAGTCCCTCGGGTTGGAGGCGGAAGAACGCCCAGCGGCCGCGTTGTTCCCGCGAGAGCAGTCCGGCTTCGGTGAGGACCTTCAGGTGGTGGCTGACGGTCGGCTGGCTCAGGCCGAGCGGCTCGGTGAGATCGCAGACACAGCGTTCACCGGCCACCGAGACGAGGCTGAGCAGGCGGAGTCGGGCTGGGTCCGCGACGACGCGAAGGGCCGAGGCGAGTCGTTCGGCGTCTGCCGCTGACAAGGGAGCCTCGGAGAAGGGGGGGCAGCACCGCTCGTCGATGACGCCGATCTCTTTGATGACCATGTCAAGATATTGACACCGGTCGATGTATCTGACAACCTATCGACCCCGCTCGATATGAAGGGAGGTGCGCTCATGCGGTTCCTGGATCCCTGCTGCCCGTCGGATTGCTGCCCAGAGACCCCTTGCTGCTGAGGGCACGAACCATCGCGAACCAGGCCGTCGCGGACGCGCGGCGGCCGGTTCCGTTCGATGGCGGAACGGTGCGGAGCACATCGGGCCCCTCGGGGGAGCGGGCAAGCTAGGGGCGCAGCAGGTAGAGCCGGAACGCGTCGTGCGCGATCGGGAGGATCTCGAAGCGCGTGAACCCCGCGGTCGCCGCGTATCCCCTGAGCGTGTCGGGCCGCATCACGGTGCCGGTGCCTGCCGACGGCTGCGAGGCCATCCCCGCCGGGAGGCAGTCGAAGATGCTCCACCCGTAGAAGTAGGACTCAAGGTCGTGGCGCTCGCCGTCGAAGGCGTCGCGGGTCCGCTCGTCGACGACGAGCATCGCGCCGTCATCGGTAAGCGCCCTCCGCACGGCCGACAGCACCGACACCGGATCGCTCATGTCGTGCACACATTCGAACGCCATCGCGAGATCCGCCGGACCTTCGATCGAGGCGGCGTCGGCATCGTGGAACCGCACGCGGTCCTCGACGCCCATCTCCGCCGCGTGCAGCCGCGCCCGCTCGATCGAACCCAGATCGGGGTCGAACCCGTCGACGCGCGCCTGCGGGTACGCCGTCGCGAGCGCGATCGAGGACCACCCGTGCCCGCATCCGATGTCGAGGACCCGAGCGGGCCCCGCCGTGAGCCGCCGGTGGAACGGCTCGATCGCGGGGAGCCAGTCGTTCGGCAGGGTCGTGAGGAACGTCGGACGGTTGGCGCCGCCCTGCCCGTCGGCGCTCTCCTCGCCGAAGACCTCGGCCGGCACGCCGCCACCGGTGCGGTAGGCCTCGACCACGTGGTCGACCACGCCGCGGAGCCCGGCGAGCTGCCGGATCGCCGCGCCGGCGTAGGCCAGCGAATCCCGGTCGAGCAGCACCTCGGCGTGGTGCGCCGGGAGGTGGAACGTGTACGGCGTCGTGGCAGTGTCGACCTCGAGCAGGCCGTTCGTCGCCTGCTGCTCGAGCCACTCCCGCGCGTATCGCTCGTCGATGCCGGCACGCGTGGCGAGCTCGCCGGCGCTGAGACCGCCGGCGTCGCGGAGCGCTTCGTACAGGTCCAGGCGCAGGCCCAGGTACATCGAAAGGATCCTGAAGTAGCCGAGCGCAGAGTCGAAGACGGCGTCGGCGAACTCGCTGGGGGCGTTCGTGGAGGTCGACATCGCACGACGCTACCGCGTCGGCCGGCGGTACGCTCCATCTCCTATGGAGACGCGCAGGATCGGGTCGCTCGAGGTCTCGGTCGTCGGACTGGGGTGCAACAACTTCGGCGGGCGGATCGACGAAGACCGAACGCGGACCGTGGTAGAGGCCGCGCTCGACGAGGGGATCACCCTGTTCGACACGGCGGATAACTACGGCGACAGCCGAAGCGAGGAGTTCCTCGGGCGGATCCTCGAGGGGCGGCGCGACCGGGTCGTTCTGGCCACCAAGTTCGGCGGGTGGCGCGAGGACCTCGGGCGCGAGGGCGGCGCGCGCCCCGCGTACGTGCGCGAAGCGGTCGAGGCCAGCCTCCGGCGCCTCCGCACCGACCGTATCGACCTGTATCAGCTGCACTCGCCCGACGCCGACACGCCGATCGCGGAGACGCTCGGCGCCCTCGACGAGCTGGTCCTCGCGGGCAAGGTCCGCGAGATCGGCTGCTCGAACGTCACCGCCGCGATGATGCGCGAGGCCGACGCGGCGGCCCGCACCGCTGAGCTCGCACGGTTCGCGAGCGTGCAGAACGAACTGAGCTTGCTGGCCACCGAGGATGCCGCCGAGGGGCTCCCCGCGGCGGCCGCGCTCGGCATGGCCTACCTCCCGTTCTTCCCCTTGGCGAGCGGACTGCTCACGGGGAAGTTCCGCCGTGGCGAGCCGGTGCCGGAGGGAACCCGGGTGGCCGGCTGGACCGCGGAGCGTCGCCAGGCGCAGCTGACCGATGCGACCTGGGATCGGATCGAGCAGCTCACCCGGTTCGCCGAGGAACGCGGGCACTCGCTCCTGGAGCTGGCGTTCGCCTGGTTGCTGGCGTCGGATCCGGTGGCCTCGGTGATCGCCGGCGCGACGCGACCCGAGCAGGTCCGCGCGAACGTCCGGGCGGGCGCGTGGCGCCCGTCCGCGGCCGAGCTCGCCGAGATCGGCTGAGCACCGGCCCGGGAGCGCTCCGGGTCTCCCTGGATGCGAAAGGGTCGAGTCCGATCGGACCCGACCCTTTCTCGTACCTTCGCCTTGCGGGTACTTCGGCCTCTGGCGAGGTCGTCCGGTGGACCAGCCGGAACCCGCAGGTCGGTGAACTGGTGTGGATTCTGCCGGTCATCCCGGCGAGCGGACGGGGTGGTGAGCCCCAGCCCGCGAGTGATGGCTCAGCAGCCAGTCACCTCGAGGGTCTCGAGCTGTGTATGCAAGCTGGACCACCTCCTTCCTCTCGTGGCGACATCGTGCCTCAGTCGACGAGTTACGACAATCACCAACCCGGAGAGGCCGGGCCGTGCTCATGCTGTTTGTGCTGTAGGTGGCTTGACGGATACAGGGACCCGGGAGGAGACTGCGCCCCCGACCGATCGAAAGGACCGCCCGCCGTGAAGCGTCTCCTGGCGACCCCGCTCGCCCTCGCTGCCGCCCTGCTCCTCCTGTTCCCTTTGTCCGCCTCGGCGGCCCTGCCCCGGGCCGGCGTCTTCCACGGTGGGATCGCCGGCGTCGAGAGCGGCGGCGACGGATGGTTCCGCGCCAAGCACACGACCAACGGCTGGCGGCTCGTGGGACCGGGCGGGGCGATCCCGCAGGTCGTCGCACCCACCGACCTGGTCTGCAACGTCGGCGCTGCCTATCTGCCGGTGACGAAACTGCGCGTGAGGGCCGACGGGTCGTTCTCGTGGCAGGGCTTGATCCCGACGATCGGACCCGATTCGAGCGACGTCACGGTGACGTTCAGAGGCTCGTTCGTCACACGACGCAAGGCCACCGGCACGACCAAGGTCGTCGGCGACGGCTGCAACAGCGGCGTTGACGACTGGACGATGCTGCTCGAGGCCTGAGCCGGTCAGCCGCCGGCGAGCACGATCGCGCCCATCGCGCCGGAGAGGTCGCCGAGCTCAGCGGGCAGCACGGCGGGTGGGTCCGGCGAGAACAGGAGCAGGCGCATCTGGGAGGCGATCCGGTCAACGAACGGACGTCCGAACCGCTCCGCCAGGCCGCCCCCCACGATGATCGCCTCGACGTCGAGCAGGTTCTGTGCCGTTGCGAGGGCGACCCCCAAGGCCCATACGGCCTGGTCCATGAGCCGTCCCGTCATCGTGTCGCCCTGCGCGAGCGCGCGCTCGATGATGCCCGAGGTCATCCGGTCGCGTCCGTGCCGGGCCATCAGGTCGAAGACGGCGGTGTGCTCGCCGTGCGCGACCAGCCGTTCGGCCTTGGCCTGCATGCTCGCCCGCCCCGCGTAGGCCTCGAGATGCCCCCGTCCGCCGCAGCCGCACAGGCGTCCGTCGGGCTTCACGATCGTGTGGCCGATCTCGGCGGCCGCCCCCCGGCCACGCCAGACCGTGCGGTCGAGAACCAGCCCCCCGCCCACCCCCGTGCCCACGAAGACGCCGAGCAGGCTGCCGAAGGGACGACCGGCGCCGCGCTCGAGCTCCCCGAGCGTGGCGACCGTGACGTCGTTGTCCACGTGAACCGGGACGCCCGCGAGCCCTGCGGAGACCCGGGGGCCGAGCGGGAACGGCTCCTGCATCCCGACGACGTTGGGGCTGTGCGACACGATCCCCTCCCGCACCCGTCCGGGGGCGCCGATGCCCACCGAGCGCAGCGAGGACTCGCCTGCGCCCGACGCGTCGAGGGCGACATGGACGGTTTCGAGGATCGCCGCGGAGATGGCCTCGGGGCCGTCCCCCGGCGTCGGCACGCGGGCCTGCCCGAGGATCTCGGCGCCTCGCACGACGATCGTCTGGATCTTCGTGCCGCCCAGGTCGACGCCGGCGACGACCCCGTCGTGCCCGCGCTCGGTCATGGGGCGGGCCACAGCTCGTGGGCGACCGCGAGCTCCTCTTCGTCGAGCGCCCAGTTGCACCGATACCCGTCGGCGACGCTGTGCTGGAAGTACGCCCCGCCGATCATCGCGGGGTGATCGTCGATCCACGCGGCGGCGTCCCGGAGCCACCCGGCGCGGGCCTGCGGGTCCGCGGGGTCGAAGGCGCGCCCGAACTCCGTCGCGATCCATGGTTTGCCGTGGGCCTCGGCGAACGCATCGGCGGGGGTGAAGATCTCCCCGAAGGTTCGAGGGTGTGCGCCGGCGCGGGCGTCGCCGCCGTTGTCCACGCACCCGAGCCAGTCGTAGCCGTCGATCCCGAGCACGTCGACGACGTCGTCGCCCGGGTACCACACGTCGGGATCGCGGTCGGTGAACGTGTAGCCCATCAGGACCGCGATCGATCGAACGTTCGCGCTCTGCTGCACGA
>JANLXF010000271.1:0-2338 GCA_031364965.1 Actinomycetes bacterium
GTGCAGAGCATGGAGGCGCGCTCCGGGCTGCAGGTGATCCAGGCGTCGGTGCCGCTGGCGCAGATCTTCGGCTACGCTACCGACCTGCGCTCGATGACCCAGGGCCGCGGCAACTACACGATGCATTTTTCTCGTCACGAAGAGGTCCCGAAAGCCATTTCCGAAGAGGTTGTGGCGCGGGTTTCCGGAACGTCCCGGCGCTGACGCGCGCCGCAGAGCTCGCGGAGGGTTCGATAGATGGCCAAAGAGAAGTTCGAGCGGAACAAGCCGCACGTGAACGTGGGGACGATCGGTCACGTGGACCACGGGAAGACGTCGTTGACGGCCGCGATCACTCTGACGCTGTCGAAGAAGAACCCGAAGGTGCACGCGCGTTCGTTCGACTCGATCGACAACGCTCCGGAAGAGAAGGCGCGCGGGATCACGATCAACGCGGCGCACGTGGAGTACGAGACCCCGAACCGTCACTACGCGCACGTGGACTGCCCGGGACATGCCGACTACATCAAGAACATGATCACGGGGGCGGCGCAGATGGACGTGGCGATCCTGGTGGTGTCGGCGGCGGACGGTCCGATGCCGCAGACGCGCGAGCACATCTTGCTGGCGCGCCAGGTGGGCGTGCCGGCGATCGTGGTGGCGCTGAACAAGTGCGACGCGGTGGACGACCCCGAGCTGTTGGACCTGGTCGAGCTCGAGGTGCGGGAGCTGCTGAAGAAGTACGAGTTCCCCGGGGACGACCTGCCGGTGATGCGGGTGTCGGCGCTGAAGGCGCTGGGCGGGGACGCGGGGGCGGAAGACGCGATCGTGAAGCTGATGGAGCAGGTGGACAGCTACATTCCGCTGCCCAAGCGAGCGATCGACAAGGAGTTTCTGCTTCCGATCGAGGACATTTTTTCGATCGCGGGCCGCGGGACGGTGGTGACGGGCCGGATCGAGCAGGGCCAGGTGAAGGTGGGGGACGAGGTGGAGATCGTCGGGATCCGTCCGACGGTGAAGAAGATCGTGACCGGCGTGGAGATGTTCAAGAAGCTTCTGGACTCGGGGCAGGCGGGGGACAACGTGGGCCTGCTGCTGCGCGGTACGGAGCGGAAGGACGTGGAGCGCGGTCAGGTGATCGCGAAGCCGGGGTCGATCACTCCGCACACGAAGTTCAAGGGTGAGGTGTACGTGTTGACGAAGGAAGAGGGGGGCCGGCACACGCCGTTCTTCACGGGGTACCGCCCGCAATTCTACTTCCGGACGACGGACATCACGGGCTCGGCGAAGCTTCCGGACGGCGTCGAGATGGTGATGCCCGGGGACAACGTGACGATGGCGGTGGAGCTGATCCTGCCGATCGCCATGGACAAGGGCCTCCGGTTCGCGATCCGCGAGGGCGGCCGCACCGTGGGCGCCGGTACGGTGACCGAGATCGTCGAGTGAGGAAGCCGCTCCGGCGGAGGGTCCGGCAGCCCGGCGCGCGGCGCGACGGGAACGCGGGTCCGAAGCGGAGCTCAACCTTCCGGCAGACGGGCCGGAGGGCGGGAAGAAGATGGTAAACGAGAAGATCCGTATCCGGCTCAAGGCGTATGATCACCGGGTTCTCGACCAGTCCACGACCGAGATCGTGGACACGGCGAAGAGGACCGGAGCTCGGGTGGCCGGTCCTATTCCGCTTCCGACCGTCCGGAATCGGTGGACGGTCTTGCGCTCGCCGCACGTGGACAAGAAATCCCGGGAGCAGTTCGAGATTCGCACCCACAAGCGGCTGCTGGACATCCTCCAGCCGACGCCCGAGACGGTCGAGGCCCTGATGAAGCTCGACCTTCCCGCCGGCGTGGACGTGGAGATCAAGGCCTTCGGCCCGTCGCAGGGCTGACCGGAGCGTCGCGTTTCCCGATCGCTCGGGACGCGCCGAAGGAGAGGACGAGATGGTCGAAGGGATCATCGGCAAAAAGGTGGGGATGACGCAGGTCTTCCTCCCGGACGGATCCGTGGCGCCGGTGACGGTGATCGAGGCCGGTCCCTGCGTCGTCGTCCAGCGCCGCTCGATCGACAAGGACGGCTACGAGAGCGTGCAGCTGGGTCTCGTGGACGCGCGGTCGGCCCGCAAGGCAAAAAAGCCGATGCGCGGGCACCACGAGAAGGCCGGAGTGCCGCCCACCCGAGTGCTGCGGGAGTTCAAGCTCGAGCCGGGCGCTTCGCTCAAGGCCGGCGATCGCGTGCTGGTGGACATCTTCCAGGGCGTGGCCAAGGTGGACGTGATCGGAACGACGAAGGGCAAGGGGTTCCAGGGCGTGATCCGGCGGCACCACTTCGGCGGCGGCGCCAAGTCGCACGGTTCGATGTTCCACCG
>JANLXF010000273.1:0-4040 GCA_031364965.1 Actinomycetes bacterium
CATGAGGTAGAAGAGCTGGTCGTCACCGACCTTCGAGACCGTGGCCTCGTGGCCGAGGGCGGCCGTCTCGTCTTCGACCTCGATGTAGGGGTAGGTGTCGGAGCGGCTGTCGTCGTCGAGGATCAGCGCGTCGCACCGCACCGTCGATTTCGCGTGGTGCGCGTCGGGCTCGACCCGCACGAGGCCTCGATACCCGGTGCGCCCGCCGTCCTTGGAGACCGACTTCGACGTGATCACGCTGGTGGTGTGCGGCGCGGCGTGGATCGCCTTGCCGCCCGCGTCGGTGTGCATCCCCTTGCCGGCGAAGGCCACCGAGAGGATCTCGCCCCGGGCGCCCTTGCCCATCAGGTAGATCGAGGGGTACTTCATCGTCACCTTGGAGCCGATGTTGCCGTCGACCCACTCCATCACAGCGTCCTCGTGGGCCACCGCGCGCTTGGTCACCAGGTTGTACACGTTCGTCGACCAGTTCTGGATCGTGGTGTAGCGGACCCGCGCGCCCTTCATCGCCTTGATCTCGACGACGGCGGAATGCAGCGAGTCGCTGGAGTAGATCGGGGCCGAGCATCCTTCGACGTAGTGCACGTACGAGCCTTCGTCGGCGATGATCAGCGTGCGCTCGAACTGCCCCATGTTCTCGGCGTTGATCCGGAAGTACGCCTGGAGCGGTATGTCGACCTGCACGCCCTTCGGCACGTAGATGAACGATCCGCCCGACCAGACCGCCGTGTTCAGCGACGCGAACTTGTTGTCGTTCGGCGGGATCACCGATCCGAAGTGCTCCTTGACCAGGTCCGGGTAGTCCCGCACCGCAGAATCCATGTCGGTGAAGATCACGCCGAGGTCGTCGAGTTCCTTCTTGATCTTGTGGTAGACGACCTCGGACTCGTACTGGGCGGACACCCCGCCGAGGTACTTCTTCTCCGCCTCGGGGATCCCGAGCTTGTCCCACGTGTCCTTGATGTCGTCGGGCAGCTCGTCCCAGTTGCTCGCCTGCTTCTCGGTCGAGCGGATGAAGTAGAAGATGTTCGCGAAGTCGATGTCGGACAGATCGGCGCCCCACCACGGCATCGGACGCATCTCGAAGTAGCGGAGGCTCTTCAGCCGGATCTTGCGCATCCACTCGGGCTCGTTCTTGAGCGCCGAGATCTCCTCGACCACCGCCGGCGACAGGCCGCGCTTGGGCTCGAAGACGGAGTGGTCGGCGTCCTTCCACCCGAAGCGATAGCCCTTGCCGAGTTCTTCGAGGTGCTCTTCCTGGCTGACGACCACGGCGCTCCCCTTCACGTGTCGGTGTGCCTCCATCCGGACGAGCCGGACGTACGCCTCAAAGTCTACCGGACAGGTAGGATTCGCGCCCGCGATGCGGCGGGTAGCTGACCGGCCTCCTTGGTCAGGCCGAGACGACCTCGCGAAGGGACCCCGAGACCACGTCATACAGGTAGCCCGTCGCCCGCACGCCCGCGGGCAGCCGGTCGCCCAGCCCGCGGATCCGGTCCACGTCCTCGCGCAGGCAGCGCTCGGGGTCGGGGAAGGCGAGGAACGACACGTCGGACAGATCCGGGCCGCCCGCGGCGCGCACGTCCGCCGCGATCGCCCCGTCGGTCGTCCCCGCCAGACCGCAGTCGGTGTGATGGATCACCAGGATCTCGCGCGTGCCCATCAGCCAGGTCGAGATCTGCAGGGAGCGGATCACGTCGTCGCTCACGCGGGCGCCCGCGTTGCGCAGCACGTGCGCGTCGCCGAACTCCAGACCCAGGAACCGCTCGGGCTGGAGCCGCGCGTCGATGCAGGTCAGCACGGCGAGCGAACGGCGCGGCGGCCTCGCGAGCTCGCGCCCGTCGAAGGCCGCCGCGAACGCCTCGTTCGCTCGGAGCAGGTCGGGAACCTCGGACAACGCGCCGCCCCTAGCCGATCTCGACCGGCGCACCCACGAGCGAGCCGTACTCGGTCCAGGAGCCGTCGTAGTTCTTGACGTCCTCGAAGCCCAGCAACTCGGAAAGCGCGAACCACGTGTGCGAGCTCCGCTCCCCGATCCGGCAATAGGCCACCGTTTCGCCCTCGCCGGTGATGCCCTTCGCGGCGTACAGCTCGCGCAGTTCGTCGGCCGACTTGAACGTGCCGTCGTCGTTGGCAGCCTGTGCCCAGGGGATGTTCGCCGCGCCGGCGATGTGGCCGGGCACCTGCGACTGCTCCTGCGGAAGGTGGTCGGGGGCGAGCTTCTCCCCCCGGTACTCCTCGGGCGACCGCACGTCCACGAAGCCGGTCGGGCCACCGACCTTACCGATCACGTCGTCGCGGAACGCCCGGATCTCGGGGTGCTCCGTGCCGGTGATCGTGAAGCCGGTGGGCGCAACCGACGGCACATCCTGGGTCAGCTCGCGGCTCTCGAGCTCCCACTTCTTGCGTCCGCCGTTCACCAGCTTGACGGCATCGAAGCCCCGGAGCTTCAGCAGCCAGAACGCGTACGCCGCGAACCAGTTGTTGTTGCCTCCGTACAGCACCACGGTGGTGTCGGGACCGACCCCCGCCTCGGACAGCAGGCGGGAGAACCCGGCCTGGTCCTGGAAGTCGCGGCCCACGTCGCTGTGCAGATCGGTGCTCCAGTTCCAGCGCACGGCGTTGCGCACGTGGCCCTTGTCGTAGGCGGTGGTGTCCTCATCGACCTCGATGATCCGGATGGACGGATCGTCGAGGTGCGCCTCGAGCCAGTCCGTGCTGACCAGCACGTCGGGTTTCGCGTAGTCGGTCATCGATCCTTCTCCTCACGTCGGTCCGGGGATCCCGGAAGCGGAGAACGGCCGCGGTGTCGCGGCCGTCGGTGGCGAGATGTTTGGATCCGGGGTCGAAGAGGTGCGAGGCCGCGCTAGGTCGTGGGCGTCCCCCGGTGGACGCCCCCGGGCATCTCGCACAGCCGAGACGGGATCATCGCCCCCACGACTCCGATGCACCTCGTACGGATCAACCACGGCTCCCCGGTCGGGATTGCAGGTGCAATACGTATCGCAGGCCAGGAGTACCGTCAACCGCCCGACCGGCATGCCCGGCGGGTGCTCAGAAGATCCCGAGGGCGGCCTTGGCCTCGTCGGACATCATCTCGGGGCTCCACGGCGGGCGGAGCACGAAGTCGGGCCGCACCTCACCCACGTTGGGCACGCCCTTGAGGAATCCGCGCATCTGATCCTCGATCATCGGTCCGATCGGGCACCCCATCGTGGTGAGCGAATACTGGATATCGACGCCGCCCTGTCCGTCGGTCTGGACGTCGTACACCAACCCCAGGTCGACGATGTTGATGCCCAGCTCGGGGTCGTACACGTTCTTCAGCGCCTCGATCACGGCGTCCTTGTCCGGGGCACTGCCGTCCCCGGCGGGGCCGGCGATCTCATCCCGGACGGCCTCGACCTCGGTCGTGGCCACTTCTTCGCGCGTCTCGATTTCCTCGTGCATACGAACTTCCCGCCCTCGGTCGACTTATCCTTACAGCGTACTTCGTACTTCCCCGAACGGAAGGAGCTCACACCGCCATGGCGAGTCCGATCCGCGCACTGATCGTGGACGACCACCCTGTCACCAGGGAAGGACTCCGCACCGCACTCGAGCTCTCGGACAACGTCGTCGTCGTCGTTGGCGAGGCCTCGAGCGGCGAGGAAGCCGTCGAGCGCGCCCGCGAGCTCTCCCCCGACGTGGTGTTCATGGATGTCCGGATGCCCGGCATGGACGGCATCGAGGCCACCCGTCGGATCCGCCAGGCCGCGCCCACGACCAAGGTCATCCTGATCACGATCGACGAATCCCGCGGCGCGATCTCGGAGGCGATCCAGGCAGGCGTGAGCGGGTACCTGCTCAAGGACGCATCGCCCGACTCGCTCGTCGACGCCGCCAAGAACGCGATCGAGGGCAATGCGGTGATCCACCCGCAGCTCACGAAGACCTTCATCGAAGAGGTCCGTCTGAGCGACAGCGACGTCCCCCGGGCGGCGCCGCTGTCCAAACGGGAGCGAGAGATCCTGCAGAAGGTGGCCGACGGGTCGACGACC
>JANLXF010000124.1:0-15059 GCA_031364965.1 Actinomycetes bacterium
CTCCACGGTCCCCGCGATTGTGTTCCCGTCGTCGCCTGTGGCGAGGATGCTACACCCGGAGGAGGCGCGCATCACCTCCGTGATCTGCGGCCCTGCGCCGGGCGCGCCCGAAAGGCCTGGATAGGCGATCTGAGCTGCGACGATAGGCTCCCGATGTGACCATCTGCTACCCTTCGCCGACCATGCCCACGACCAAGCTGACGAAGAAGGAACTCGACGATCTCCGCACGCGCCTGCAGGAGGAAGAGGTGGAACTGCAGGCCCAGCTGTCGACGATCGAGGAGGACACGTTCGCGACCACGCAGTCCGAGATGGTGGGCGACGTGGGGCTCGACGACGAGTCGGCCGACGCGGGCACCGCGACGTTCGAGCGTGAGAAGGACCTGTCGATCGAGAACAACGTCCGGGACCTCCTGCAGAAGATCGAACGCGCGCTGGCCAGGATCGAGGGCGGCACCTACGGCGTCTGTGACCGCTGTGGCAAGCAGATCGAGAAAGCGCGTATCAAGGCCCTTCCCTACGTCGACCTCTGCATCAAAGACGCCCAGGCGCAGTCGCGCCGGTAGCCCGTGGACCGCGTCCACCTGCGTGGCGCGGCCGCCCTCTTCGGTTCCGCGTCGGTCGTGTTCCTGCTCGACCGTGTGACCAAGCTCTGGGCCGAACGGGCGCTCGTCGACGCTCCCGTCGACCTGGTTCCCGGGGTGCTGACCCTTCGATTCACGACGAACTCCGGCGGCGCCTTCAGTCTGGGGCAGAGCGCGCCCTGGGTGTTCGCAGGCGCCTCGATCGCGGTCTCCGCGGCGATCGCGGCCACCGCCTTCCGTCATCGGGATCGGACCGTGGCCGTGGCGCTGGGGCTGGTCCTGGGCGGCGCGCTCGGGAACCTCGCGGACCGGGCCTTCCGGGGGCCCGGCCTGTCCGGGCGGGTGGTCGACTTCGTCGATCTGCATCTCTGGCCGGTCTTCAACCTCGCCGACGCCGCGATCGTGGTGGGGGCCCTGCTGTTGGCGTGGTCCTCCGCGCGAGCGGGGGGCCGGGGCAAGGAGCCGGTCCATGACGGTTGAGCCGCTGATCGGAGAGCCCGGACGCCTCGACGCCGTCGTCGCCCGCCTGACCGGGGTCCCCAGGGCCGACGTGCAGCGCGCGATCGTGGCCGGGGGGCTCACCGTCGACGGTGAGGTGCGCCCCAAGTCATTCAGACTCGAGGGAGGGGAGCGGATCGAGTTCGACCCGGCCGACCACGAGCCGATCCTGCCCGAGACCGAAGGCGTCTTGCCGGTGCGGTACGCCGACGATCACCTCCTCGTGATCGCCAAGCCTGCCGGCCTCGTCACGCATCCCACCGCGAACCGGCGCGCCGGCACCCTCGTGAACCGACTGCTGGGGTTGGGGGTGCCCTTGTCGACGCGAGGTGGTTCGATGCGGCCCGGGATCGTCCACCGGCTCGACGCGGGCACGAGCGGGCTCATGGTGGTGGCGTGCACCGACGAGGCGCACGACGCGCTCGGG
The DNA here is from genome assembly GCA_031364965.1 of Actinomycetes bacterium. GTDB lineage: Bacteria > Actinomycetota > UBA4738 > UBA4738 > HRBIN12 > JAOUEA01. The sequence continues at coordinate 1,510 of JANLXF010000124.1, forward strand.
GCGATGTTGAAGGTCCACGCGGTCGAACGCCGGTACCTGACCCTCGTGCGGGGCGACGTCGCCCACCAGGCCTTCGCGGTGGACGCGCCATTGGGGCGACGGCTCGACAAGGTGGTCGTGGACCACACGGACGGCCGCACGGCCGAGACGTCGTTCGAGGTCCGGGAACGGTTGGGCGGGGCCACGCTCCTCGAGGCGGTTCCGCGCACCGGGCGGACCCACCAGATCCGGGTGCACCTGCGCGCGATCGGGCATCCGATCCTGGGGGACCGGGCCTACGGCGGTGGGGGGTCGGACTCCACGATGCTCAGGCTTACCCGGCCCTTCCTCCACTCATGGAAGCTGGCCTTCGATCACCCCATCACCGGTGAGCGGATCGAGCTCGAGGAGGCGCTCCCCGGCGATCTCGAGGAGGCGTTGAGGCGCGCGCGCGAGCGTCGCGACCTGCGCCCTTGACGCTCCCATGGGGCGGGCGTACGTTCTGGTCCCGCCCGGAATCACAGCGATGTAGTTTTCAACAGCATCGAGGCGGCTGGGGATAACTTCCCTCGAAGGGGGCACGAGCAGCGCCGATGACCGATCAGGATTTCGTCCATCTCCACGTTCATTCCGAGTACTCGTTGCTCGACGGCGCCGCACGGATCGAGGCCCCGAAGTCCAACCCGGGCGCGCCCACGATCTTCTCCGAGGCGGAGCGCTTGGGGATGCCGGCGGTCGCGGTCACCGACCACGGTTCGATGTTCGGCGCGCTGCGGTTCTTCGAGGCGGGGCGCGAGGCCGGCGTGAAGCCGATCCTGGGGGTCGAGGCCTACGTGGCGCCCGGCTCGCGCTTCGACCGGAACCCGGGTGAGCGGGAGGAGAAGTATTACCACCTGACCCTGCTCGCCGAGAACGAAACCGGCTACCGCAACCTCCTCAAGCTCGTCAGCGCCGCGCACCTCGAGGGCTTCTACCACCGGCCGCGGATGGACAAGCAGCTCATGGCCGAGCACGCCGAGGGTGTGATCTGTCTGTCGGGTTGCCTGTCGTCCGAGATCGGCGTGGCGCTTCTCGCGGGCCAGGACGATCGCGCGCGCCGAGTGGCGGGCGAGTACCGCGACATCTTCGGCCCCGAGGGCTACTTCATCGAGGTGCAGGACCACGGGCTGGCCGACCAGCACGCGATCTTGCGGCGACAGTTCGAGCTGGGCGACGAGCTGGGCATCCCCGTCGTGGCCACGAACGACCTCCACTACACGCTGAAGGAAGACGCGAAGCCGCACGACGTCTTGCTGTGCATCCAGCAGAAGAAGCTGCAGTCCGACCCCAAGCGGCTGAAGTTCGACTCCGAGGAGTTCTACCTGAAGAGCGCCGAGGAGATGCGGCACATCTTCCGGGAACGGCCCGACGCATGCGACCTCACCCTGCGGATCGCCGAGCGGGTCGATCTCGACCTGGTCTACGGCGATCGGGCCCTGGCCGACCAGCGGTACCACCTCCCGCGGTTCGAGACGCCGGGCGGGCTCGACCGCGACGTCTACCTCCGGCAGCTCGTCGAGGACGGAGCCGCGATGCGCTACGGCGAGATCACGACGCAGATCCGCGACCGGATCGATCACGAACTCGGCGTGATCACCTCGATGGGGTTCGGCGGCTACTTCCTCATCGTCTGGGACCTGATCCGCCACGCGCGCGACCAGGGGATCCGCGTCGGCCCCGGGCGCGGCTCGGCGGCGGGCTCGGTCGTCTCCTACTGCCTGCGTATCACCGACCTCGACCCCTTGCGCTACGGACTCCTGTTCGAGCGGTTCCTGAACCCCGACCGGGTCCAGATGCCCGACATCGACATGGACTTCGACGAGCGTCGCCGCGACGAAGTGATCCGATACGCGACCGAGAAGTACGGCGCCGATCACGTGGCGCAGATCGTCACGTTCCAGACCATCAAGGGGAAGCAGGGGATCCGCGACGCGGCACGCGTGCTCGGGTTCCCGCCGGTCGTGGGGGACCGGCTCTGCAAGATGTATCCAGCCGCGATCATGGGCCGCGACTACCCGATCGAGGACGCGCTGAAGCTCTCGCCCGACCTTGCCGCGGCCTACGAGAGGGAGCCCGAGGCCAAGGAGATCATCGAAACCGCGCGCGCGCTCGAGGGCCTGCGCCGCGAGGACTCGGTGCACGCCGCCGGAGTCGTGATCGGCGACGCGCCGCTCGTGAACTACCTGCCGCTGAAGCTCTCGAAGGACTCGCGCGACGACTCGAAGAAGGTCGTCACGCAGTTCGACATGACGGGCGTCGAAGCGCTCGGGCTGCTCAAGATGGACTTCCTGGGGCTGCGGAACCTCTCGGTGATCGAGGACTCGCTACGCCACCTCCGGAGCCGCGGCGTCGAGCTCGACATCGACCACGTGGCGCTCGACGACCACGACACCTACGCGATGCTCCAGCGGGCCGAGACCACCGGGGTGTTCCAGATGGAGTCGGCCGGCATGCGGAGCCTGATCAAGCTGCTCGCGCCCGACCGATTCGAAGACCTGATGGCCCTCGTGGCGCTCTACCGCCCGGGCCCGCTGAACAGCGGACTCCACACCGAGTACGCCGAACGCAAGCACGGGCGGCGCAAGGTCACGTACCCCCACGACGACCTCGAGCCGATCCTCAAGGACACGTACGGCGTGATGATCTATCAGGAGCAGGTCATGCAGGTGGCCGTCGCGCTCGCCGGCTTCTCGATGGGCGAGGCCGACACCCTGCGCAAGGCGATGGGCAAGAAGCAGCTCTCCGTGTTGATGCCGTTCAAGGAGAAGTTCATCGCGGGGGCGGTCGACAAAGGGTACGAGCGCAAGCTCGCGGCCGACCTGTTCGAGATGATCGTGCCCTTCGCCGACTACGGGTTCAACGCCTCGCATGCGTGCGCGTACGGTCTCGTCGCCTATCAGACCGCCTATCTCATGGCGCATCACCGGGTCGAATACATGTCGGCGGTGCTTACCTCCGTCAAGGACGACAAAGACGCGAAGCCCTTCTACCTCTACGCCTGCCGGGGCATGGGGATCGAGGTTCTGCCGCCCGACGTGAACGACTCGGAGCTGGACTTCGCGCCCGCGCCCGGCGACACGCCGTCGATCCGCTACGGCCTGGCGGCGGTCCGCAACGTGGGCGAGGGCGCCGTGCAGCAGGTCATCGAGGCGCGTCGCACGAAAGGGGACTTCACCTCGTACTCGGACTTCTGCCGCAAGGTCGAGCCGAGCGTGCTCACGAAGCGGGTGCTCGAGTCGTTGATCCAGGCCGGGGCGTTCGACTCGCTCGGGTACACCCGGCGCGCCCTCCTGGAGCAGCAAGACCGCGTCTCCGCGCCGATCCTCGCCGAGCGCAAGGCCGAGGCGGCGGGTCAGTTCTCGCTCTTCGGCGGCGGAGACGACGGTGAGACGGCGGGACAGGTCGACGAGTCGGTGCTGCACGGCGAGGAGTTCGACAAGCGGGAGCTCCTACGGCTCGAGAAGGAGATGCTCGGGCAGTTCGTGACCGATCACCCGCTCCTGGAGGTCCGCGAGACGCTGGCGGCCCAAGCCAGCCACGAGATGGGGGACCTCGACGAGCTGGGCGACGGCGACCTCGTGACCGTGGCGGGGATCATCGGCAACGTCGCCCGCAAGTACACGAAGCGCGGCGAGCCGTACGCGCAGTTCCGGCTGGAGGGACTCGCCGGCGGCACCGACGTTGTGGCTTTCCCGTCGGTCTACGAGGCCGTGCCAGGTCTGATCGAGACCGATCGGATCGTGCTCGTCAGGGGACGGATCGACCTGCGGGGGCGCGAGCTCCAGATCCGCGCGAACGAGGTCCGCGAGCCCGATCTCGGTCCCGGCATGACGCCGTCGCTCGGGCCCAAGAACCTGGTGGTCGACCTGCAGGCCGTCGCCTGCACGCCCGCCGTCCTCGCCAAACTGAAAGAGGTGTTCGAAGCGCATCCGGGAGGCTCTCCCGTGCGGGTGCGGTTCCTCTCGTCGGCCGGGATCACGCCCCTGGAGGTCGGCTCGTATCGTGTCGAGCCCGCCGCCGGCCTGCTGAACGAGCTCCGAGCGCTCCTGGGCAGCGGCGCCGCGCGGCTGGAGCACGACGCCCAGCCCGAGCTCGTCTGAGTCAGTTCGGATTCACGTCGAGCGCCGGGCCGCCCACGTTGGCGCCCAGCGCGCGCACCAGGCCGGTCTCGCGCACGAGCGTCGCACGCGAGCGCTCGAGCCGCTCACCCGCGCCGGGGACCTCGAGCAGCGCCTGGCGCGCCGGCACGAGCCCCGGCACTGCGGCGGCGATCACGTAGCTCGCCGCGACGGGATCGCGCGGGAGCGAGGCCCGCTCCAAGGCGCCGTCACCGACGGCGTCCAGGTATCGGGCGAGGGCGCGCGTTGCCGCCTCCACGTCGTCGGTGCCGGCCCCTCCTTCATCGGGGTGCGGGACCACGTTCCAGCGTGGGAACGGCACGGTCTGGGCGGGGTCGATCAGCGCCACCCGGTCGCGTCCGACGACCCTCAGCCGGTACGTGCCCTCCTCGACGTCGTAGGAGTAGTCCTCGACCGCCACGGTCACGGCGACGCGGTAGGGCTCGTACTCGCCCCCGACCTCGCAGCCCTCCCGGATCGCCACGACCACGAACCCCCCGTCGGGAAGCACCTCCTCCATCATCTCGAGGTAGCGCTCCTCGAAGACACGCATCGACATGCGTTCCCCGGGGAACAGCACCGCGTGCAGGGCGAAGACCGGACGCTCCATCGCTCCAGTATGACGACGCGCGCGCTCTCACCGGCTGCGTGGTCCGGCCCGGGCATCGGTAAGGTGCCCGTCATGCCCTTCGAGATCCTCCCCGCGATCGACGTGGCCGGGGGCCGGCTGGCGCTGCACACCCCCGAGGGCCCTCGTCCGCTGGGGGCGTTCGGGGGCGACCCCCTCGCTGCGGCGCGCGCGTACGCGCTGGCCGGGGCCCGCCGGGTCCATGTCGTCGATCTGGACCTGGCGTTCGGCGGGGCGTTCGAGAACCTGGATGTCGTCGGCGCCGTCGCCGCGATGGGGCTCCGGGTGCAGGTCTCGGGCGGGATCGCCACGCGCGCGGAGGCCCTGCGGGCGCTGGCCGCGGGGGCGGACCGCGTCGTGCTCGGCTCGGGGGCGCTCCTCGACGAAGGCGAGGCGCGCGGGGCGATCCATGCGCTCGGACCGAGCGCGATCGTGGGCATCGAGGTCGACGCCGGACGCATCCGGCCGAGGGGTCGCGTCGACGGGGACCTCCCGCTCACCGAGACGCTGGGCTGGCTCGTGGCCTCGGGAGCCGCCGGATTCCTCGTCACGGCGGTCGCGAGAGTAGGGGCGATGACCGGACCCGACCTCGGCACGGTCAAGCGCATCGTCCGGGCGGGGCGCCCGGTGATCGCGGCCGGCGGCGTCGGCTCGATCGACGATCTGCGGTCACTCCGGCGCGTGGGGGCGGTCGGGGCCGTCGTGGGGCGGGCCGCGCTCGAAGGTGGCCTCGATCTCGCGGTCGCCCTCGCGTCGCTCGGCGTCTGACCGCCACCCGGCCGACCGCTCCCGCGCGTCGGCCCCGGACGGCTCGGCCTCCGTCGGTAGACTCCCGCCCCATGGGCTTCCTGACCGAGATCGTCTCGCAGGTGCGGGCGGATCTGCGTGACGCGCCGCTCGATCTCGCGCGATTGCGCGAGCGGATCGGCAGCGTGGCGCCGCCCCGGGACTTCGGGGGCTCCCTCGACCGCCCCGGCACGGCGGTGATCGCCGAGGTCAAGCGCGCCTCGCCCAGCGCGGGGACGATCGCGGCAGAGGCCGACGCCACCGCGACCGCGCGCGCATACGCGGACGCCGGCGCCGCCTGCGTGTCGGTCCTCACCGAGCGCAGGCACTTCGCAGGCTCACTCGCGGACCTCAAGGCCGTCCGGGAAGCGATCGACCTCCCGTTGCTGCGCAAGGACTTCCTGGTCGATGCCGGTCAGCTGCTGGAGGCGCGCGCTCACGGCGCCGACGCCGTCTTGCTGATCGTCGCCTGCCTGGACGACCACGCGCTCCGAGACCTGCTCGCGGGCGCCACCGAGCTCGGGCTCGGCGTGCTGCTGGAGACCCACGGTGACGACGACCTGGAGCGGGCGCTCGCGACCGACGCACACGTGATCGGCGTGAACGCCCGGGATCTCGAGACGCTCGAGGTCGACCCCGGGCGCGCCCGGCGTCAGCTCGCCCGCATGCCCGCCGATCGTATCGCCGTGCTCGAGAGCGGGATCCGCACGCGGGCCGACGTCGTCTCGGCCGTGGAAGCCGGCGCGTCTGCCATCCTGGTGGGCGAGACGTTGATGCGCGCCGGTGATCCCCGCCGGACGCTCCGCATGCTGATCGGAGAGGAGCCCGAGACATGAGCACGGTGGCCGACCCCGTCGTCCCCTCGGTGCCTGACGCCAGGGGCCGATTCGGCGACTACGGCGGGCGCTACGTCCCCGAGGTCCTGATCCCCGCTCTCGACGAGCTGGCCTCCGCGTGGACCGAGCTCCGCGACGACCCCGGCTTCCAGGGCGAGCTCGGCGCCTTGTCGCGCGACTTCGTCGGCCGCCCCACGCCGATCACCCGTGCGGTCCGGCTCTCCGACGAGCTCGGCTATGACATCTGGCTCAAGCGCGAGGATCTCGCGCACACGGGCGCCCACAAGATCAACAACGCGCTGGGTCAGGCGTTGATCGCCAAACGCCTCGGCAAGGAACGGATCATCGCGGAGACGGGCGCCGGACAGCACGGCGTGGCGAGCGCCACCGCCTGCGCGCTGCTCGGGCTGCCCTGCGTGGTCTACATGGGGGAAGAGGACATCCGTCGCCAGGCGCCCAACGTCGCCCGGATGAAGCTCCTCGGTGCCGAGGTGGTGCCGGTCACGGCGGGGACGCGCACGCTGAAGGAGGCCGTGAACGAGGCCCTCCGCGACTGGGCCGCGTCGGTGACCACCACCCACTACATCATCGGCTCGGTCGTGGGACCGCACCCGTTCCCTCAGCTCGTGCGGGACCTGCAGCGCGTGATCGGCGACGAGGCGCGCGCCCAGTACTCGGAGCGCCTGGGCGGGGACCCCGCGTTCGTCGTCGCCTGCGTCGGCGGGGGTTCGAACGCGATCGGCATGTTCACGGCGTTCGTGGGCGCGCCCGGCGTCGAGCTGATCGGGGTCGAGGCGGGTGGCCGAGGCATGCAGCTGGGCGAGCATTGTTCGTCGATCACCCAGGGGCAGCCCGGCGTGCTCCACGGCGCGCTGAGCTATCTCCTGCAGGACCCCGACGGCCAGGTCGTCGAGACGCACTCGATCTCGGCAGGGCTCGACTACCCCGGGGTGGGGCCCGAGCACGCCTATCTCCAGGACGCCGGACTTGCCCGCTACGTGAGCGCCACCGATGCGCAGGCGCTCGCGGGATTTCAGGCGCTCGCCCGCACCGAGGGGATCCTCCCCGCACTCGAGCCCTCACATGTGATCGGCTGGCTCCTCGAGCGCCCGCTGCCTCAAGGCGCACGGGTCCTGGTCTGCCTGTCGGGCCGCGGCGACAAGGACCTCGACACGGTGCTGGCGGCGCTCGGCGAGGCGCGCGACCGTGGGTGAACTCGAGACCGGGCTCCGCGCCCTGCGCACGGCCGGCGGCCGCGCCTTCGTGCCCTACGTGACGGGCGGGCTTCCCGGTGTCGACGCCGAGCTGCTGCGCGCCATCGAGGCGGCCGGCGCCGACGCGATCGAGGTGGGCATCCCGTTCTCCGATCCCGTGATGGACGGCGGCGTGATCCAGGAGGCGTCGCGGCTCGCCCTCGAGGCCGGCACGCACCCGGCGGACATCCTCGCGACGATCGGGGCGGCGTCGCTCTCGATCCCCGTCGCGGTCATGACCTACGTGAACCCCGTGCTCCGGCGAGGCGTGGAGCGCTTTTTCGATGAAGCCGTCGCCGCGAACGTCGCGGGGATCATCGTGCCCGACCTGCCGGTCGAGGAGGCCACTGCGCTCGACGAGGAGGCTGCGGCCAGGGGCATCGACGCCGTGCTGCTCGCGGCGCCCGGCACCGCGCCGGAGCGGCTGGCTTCGATCGCCGGCAGCGCCCACGGGTTCGTCTATTGCGTGGCCACCTACGGTGTAACCGGCGCCCGCGAGCGGCTGGCGACCACGGCGCAGGACCTCGTGACGGCCCTTCGGCCCCTCACGGATCTCCCTCTGCTCGTGGGCGTGGGGATCGGAACACCGGCGCAGGCTGCCGCCGCCTGCTCGTTCGCCGACGGCGTGATCGTCGGCAGCGCCCTGATGGCCCGATTGGTCGAGGGCGATCGCGCGGGTGCGCTCGAGCTCGCCGCGGCGTTCCGCGCCTCGATCCCTCGCTGACTCGATCCCGCTGACCTGTCCTGAGGCATCCCGCAGGGCCGGTTCCCACGTATGCGGAGTGAGGGCCAGCCCGTTCGGGCGATTGGCCAAGGTACGGGGGAAGTGATATCAACCTCCCACGTTCCACTCGGGGAAGAACGGAAGGGGGCTTCATGAAGCGTCGCTCTTTGCTCGTCGTCATCGGCGCCATCAGCGTCATGGCGCTCGTTGCCAGCGCCTGCAGCAACGACTCCTCATCGACCGGGGGTAGCACGGACTCCGCATCCGCCGGAGCGGTCGACTGCAGCACCGCGCCGGGTTGCGTCACCGTCGCGGCCGGCGAGCCGATCCAGATCGGCACGCTCCTGTCGATCACCGGTGACACCAAGAACCTCGGCCTCGACAGCCAGTACGGCGCCACGCTCGCGCTCGACTACCTGGACGGTACGTTCGACGGCACCCAGGGTCAGGTCGCGGGTCACGACGTCACGATGGTGAACGAGGACGACGGCTGCTCGGCCGACGGCGGCCAGAAGGGCGCCACGACGCTCGCGGCGAACCCGCAGATCGTCGGCGTGATCGGCACGAGCTGCTCGAGTGCGTCGCTCGGCGTCGCCGACAAGATCCTGGGCGAGAAGGGCATCGTCACGATCTCGCCCTCCGCGACCAACCCCGCGCTGACCACGGAAGGGACGCACCAGCCCTACTACTTCCGCACGGCGCACAACGACCGCATCCAGGCAGCCGTGGTCTCCGACTTCGCGTTGCAGAAGCTGAGCGCGACGACCGGCGCCACGATCCACGACGAGAGTCCGTACACGCAGGGCCTCACGGACGGCTTCAAGGCCAACTTCGAGGCCGGCGGCGGTCAGATCACGTCGGAAGACGCGATCGGCAGCGCCGACAAGGACTTCAAGTCCCTGCTGACGCGGATCGCCCAGAACGCTCCGAGCGTGATCTACGCGCCGGACTTCAACCCGGCCTGCGCGCTGATCGCGAAGCAGAAGGCGACCACGAGCGGGCTCGAGAACACCACCCTGTTGGGCTCGGACGGTTGTTCCGACGCGACGTACACCGACATCGCCGGCCCCGCGGCCGACGGCGTGTACCTGTCGGGCCCGGACCTCACCGCCTTCTCGGGTGGCGACTTCTATAAGAGCGAGTTCGTGCCCGCGTACGTCGACCAGTACGGGTCGCAGCCCCTCTCGGTCTTCCACGCGCACGCGTTCGACGCGATGAACATCCTGGTGAACGCGATCGAGGCGACCGCCGTCACGAACGACGACGGCTCGCTCACGATCAACCGGGTCGCCCTGCGCGATGCCGTGCAGAACACGACCGACTACCAGGGAGTCATCGGGACCCTGACGTGCACGCCGGCAGGGGACTGCGCCACATCGGTCACGATCGGTGTGTACAAGGTGCCGGACGTCGGGTTCCTCGATCCCGCAGCGAAGCCGGTGTTCACCGAGACGAAGACGCTCGACCAGGTCAAGTAGTCACGGTCCGATAGCGAACGAGGATCCGCGGGCGGGCGCCGAGCGCCCGCCCGCGGCGTCCGCGTCGTCCCGGACGGGGCAGGGGGGCCATGTCCAACGAGGAGGGTGAGGTCCAGGCGGAGGTCGCCTCGGACCAGCGGCTCGGCCGGTTCGAGCGGCTGCCGGTGCGGCGGATCGTGCTCACGCTCCTCACGGTCACGATCGTCGTGGCGGTCGGGGGCGGGATCTTCAAGACCCTCACCCTCACGGGGGTGGATCACCTCGGGTGGACCTTCTGGGCGAACCTGCTGGTGATCGGCCTGGCGCTCGGCTCCGTCTATGCGCTGATCGCGCTGGGGTACACCCTCGTGTACGGCATCCTGCGCATGATCAACTTCGCCCACGGCGAGATCTTCATGGCGGGGGCGTTCGGCTCGTTCTTCTTCGCGGCCGCCTACGCGAAGAGCGGCTTCTTGAACGCCCACCCTTGGCTCGCGCTCGCGATCTTGTTCCTGGTCGCGATGGGCGTCTCGACCGGGATCGCCGTGCTGCTCGAACGCGTCGCCTACCGGCCGCTCCGCAACGCCCCGCGCCTCGTGCCCCTGATCACGGCGATCGGGGCATCGCTGTTCCTCCAGAACTCCTTCCAAGGGTTCTTCGGATCCCAGACCCGCGGGTACCCGCGGCCCTCGCTACTGGACGGCACGATCAAGCTCGGCCGGGTGAGTTTCGACAAGATCGACCCGGTGGTGATCGCCACGGCGATCGTCGTGATGATCGGGCTCCAGTTCTTCGTGAAGCGGACGAAGACCGGCAAGGCGATGCGCGCCGTCGCCCAAGACCGCGAGATCGCGAGCCTGATGGGGATCGACGTCGACCGGGTCGTGGTCACCACGTTCGTGCTGGGCGGCATGCTTGCGGGCATCGCGGGCGTGCTCTACGCGCTCACGTTCGGTCAGGTGGGCGCCACGATGGGCTTCCTTCCGGGGATCGCCGCGTTCACCGCGGCCGTGCTTGGGGGGATCGGCAGCGTGCCGGGCGCAGCGATCGGCGGCCTGATCCTGGGTGTGGCCGAGTCGGTCGGGCCGTATCTCCTGCTGTCGGGCATCAACGTTCCCTCGCCGTTCGAGCTGAAGGGCGTGATCACGTTCTCGATCCTGGTGCTCGTCCTGATCTTCCGGCCCGGCGGGATCCTGGGGACCGGCGAGGCGGAGAAGGTCTGATGGCGCGCCTGCTGATCCGGACGGCGGCGTGGACCGGTGCGATCGCGGGCCTCGTTATCGTCTACCTGGCCATGGTGGGCATGATCGAGCGGCTCGACACCCTGCCGATCATCGGCACGGTGGGCATGGACACGATCCTGATCTTCGTGCCGGCCGCCGTGGGCGGGTGGGTGGTGACCCGACCGCGGGTCGTGGCCGGCGAGCGCCGCACCGCCACGCCCGGAGCCGGGGTCGCCCTCGGCGCGGCAGAGGGGTTGGCCGCGGGTGCCGTCGTCGAGCTCGGGGTGGTTCTGGTCAGCGCCATGGGCATCGAGACGGTGCGGCAGGTCTTCTCGGCCGTATCTCCGTCGCTGATCGAGATCCTGCGGTTCCATATGGCGTCGGTGCCCGCGGCGCTTGTGCTGCTCGTCGCGACGACCGTGGTCGGCGCGTTGGGCGGTCTCCTGAGTGCCCTGCCGAGGTCCGTGCGCGGCCCGGTGGCTACCGGCGCGGCGGCGATCCTCGTGGTCGCGCTGCTGCGGCAGGTGATCGCGCCGGCCTTCGACCAGATGAAGATCGAACGCGACTGGCTCTACTCGCCGATCACCCTCGGCCTGACGTGGATCGGCGGCCTGGTGATGTTCGTCCTGGCCGCCGCCACCGTTCGGCTGCGCGTCGGGCACCGGCTCGCGACGATCCTGGTGCCCTCCCGCTATCCGTCGGCCGCCCCGCCCGAGCCCGAGGGCCTCACCGCGGAGGCGGATGGGGAAGGGCCGCCGGCGGAGGGCCGCGATGCCTTCGGCGCGGGCATCAGCCGGCGCGGCATCGCGATCATCGCCTGGTGCGTGATCGCCGTGATCGTCGGCGTCCTGCCCTATCTCGTGGGACCGGTCGTGTCCCGGATCCTGGGCACGGTGGGGATCTTCCTGCTCCTGGGACTGGGCCTGAACATCGTCGTCGGCTTCGCGGGGCTGCTCGACCTCGGCTACGTCGCGTTCTTCGCGGTGGGGGCGTACTTCACCGCGATCTTGACGGGGGGCCAGCGCGTGACCTTCACCGGGTACGAGGCTCCCACCTTCGGCCTCCACCTCTCGTTCTACGTCGCCCTGCCGATCGTCGTCGCGGTCGCCGCGTTCGTCGGCCTGGTCATCGGTGCGCCGGTGCTGCGTCTGCGCGGGGACTATCTCGCGATCGTCACGCTGGGGTTCGGCGAGATCGCCCGCGTGATCTTCGGGTCCACGTGGGCGCAGAACCTGTTCGGCGGCTCGCTCGGGATGAGCAGCATCACGGCGGCGGAGCTCCCGGGCGTGAACGTGAACTTCCAGAGCGATCCACGCCACTTCTACTTCCTCGTCCTCGTGTTCTGCCTGCTCGCGGTCTTCGTGTCGTGGCGCCTGCAGGGGTCACGGGTCGGCCGGGCGTGGAACGCGATGCGCGAGGACGAGCAGGTGGCCGACGCGATGGGTATCAGCACGACGCGCTTCAAGCTCCTCGCCTTCGCGATGGGCGGTGCGATCGGCTCGATCGGGGGCGCGCTGTTCGCCGTGAGCCTTGGGTCCCTCACGATCGCGAGCTTCCAGATCCTGGTGTCGATCACGGCCCTGTCGGTGATCATCCTCGGCGGGTTGGGGTCGATCCCAGGTGTCGTGGTGGGGGCCTTGGTCCTGATCGGACTACCTGGGCTGCTCACCCAGTTCGCCGATTACCGGCTGCTGATCTACGGCGCCGTGCTGATCGCGATCATGTTGCTACGGCCACAGGGACTCGTGCCGAACGTCCGCGTGAGCCGTGAGCTCCGAGAGGACGAACGATCGCAGGATCAGTGGGCGAAGCACCTCCTCGAACAGGATGCCGTCGACGCGCCCGAGCCGACGGGAGGAGCGCTGACATGACCCACCTCCTCGAGGTCGCCGGTGTCGCGAAGCACTTCGGCGGCCTGTACGCCCTCGACGGTTTGGATCTGCACGTCGACGAGGGCGAGATCGTCTCGGTGATCGGCCCGAACGGCGCCGGCAAGAGCACCGTGTTCAACGTAATCACGGGCCTCTACACACCCGACGCCGGCGACATCTTGTTCCGGGGCGAGTCGCTGCTGGGCCGGCTCCCCAGCCAGGTCACGAAGCTCGGCATCGCGAGGACCTTCCAGAACGTGAAGCTCTTCCCGAACATGACCGTGCTGGAGAACGCGATGGTCGGGCAGCACTGCCGGTCCCACGCGGGCGTGGTGGGCGCCATCTTCGGCACGCGGAAGACGCGGGAGGAAGAAGCGCGGATCCGCGAACGCGCCCAGGACGCGCTCGCGTTCTTCGGCTCGCGGCTGTCCGGGTACCGACAGGACCAATCGGCGAACACGCTGTCGTACGCGAACCGGCGCCGCCTCGAGATGGCACGTGCGATGGCCACGGAGCCGGCGCTGCTGCTGCTCGACGAGCCGACGGCCGGCATGAACCCGCGCGAGACCCTCGAGCTTCGCGATCACATCGAGCGCATGCGCGACGAGCGCGGGCTCACGATCCTCGTGATCGAGC
>JANLXF010000003.1:0-36260 GCA_031364965.1 Actinomycetes bacterium
CAGTCCGTCCCGACCGAGGCGCCCAGCACGTCGAACCCCGCGTCCTCGAGCGCCGTGACCGCGTCGTCGAACCGGCGCACCAGCACGAATTCTGTGTCGAACGTCGAGACGACGAACACCGACACGCCGGCGAGCGCCAGCGGATCGATCACCCGCTTCAGCACGCCGACGAGCGCGAGGTCGAGCTCGCCCGTGATCAGCAGGGCTCGCCAGCCTCGCTCGGCGCGCACGTCCGACGGCACGGAGGCTTCGTCGCAGATCACCGAGAGCTCGGTGAGCGAGCGGGTGATCGAGACGAACACGCCCTTGGCCCACGTCGGGCGCGGCGCGTCGGGGGCGAGCCGGCAGACCGCGAGCTCCTCGGGCAGCGCACGCAAGACGAAGTCGGTCACGCTCGCCCCCAGCGCGGCCAGATCCTGGCCACCGCACGGCCCATCAGCAGTCCGCTCGCCACGTCGCTCGGATAGTGGACGCCCAGGTACACGCGGGAGGCGGCGACCTTCAGGTCGAGCACCGTCAGGGCCGCCTTCGACGCGCGCCCCAGCCCGAGCTCGCGCGCGGCCACCCGGGTGAAGGTCGTGAGTACGGCCGGGTGGCTGCTCGGCCACGAGGTCCCGTGCGGCTTCGCGATCATCCGGCGGGTGGTCTCCGCTCCGGCCTCGTACGGCCGCGGGCGGTTCACGAGCCGCTTCACCCCCTGGCCGAGCGCCCAGGTCGCGCCCGCCGCGGCGATCGCGCTGACGGCGGCCCGGCGCTTGCCCAGGACCGCGAGGGCGGCGGCGGCCGAACCCGCGGCGTACAGCGACCCCAGCTCGGTGACTCCCATGAAGAAGCGGTCGGGAACCTCGCCGTGCCCGCGGTTCAGCGCCTCGAAGAGCTCGCGGTCGACGGCGGGGCCCTCGGGCGTTCGGATCGCCGCGTGCCCGATCGCCGCCGCGCCTGCGGCGAGCCCGCCCGTCCAGACGATCGTGCGCAGCCTCACGCCGGGCATCATGCGAGAATCCCGCCCGACCGTCACGTGGGAGGAGCCGAAGTGGACGACGAGCGCACCCCAGGGCAGTACCGGCGCGAAGGACCGAGCGGCAAGCTGATCGCGGCGGGCGTCCTGCTCGTCCTGCTCGTGATCTTCGTGCTGCAGAACCGGGACCGCGCCAACGTCGACTTCCTGCTCTGGGACGTCAACGCCCGGGTGTGGACCGTCATCGTGGTGGCCGCCGTGCTCGGGTTCGCGGCCGGATGGCTCGTGGGCCGGACGCGTGGCCCCGGCGGCGACTAGCGGCCGGCCCCCGCCGCGGCCTCGATCTGCCGCTTCTGGGCGAGCACGCCGCGCTTGAGCGCCATCGGCGCCCCGCCGAGCGCGTTCAGGCTCGAGGCCCCGAAGCGGCCGAGCGGGCCGCGGAAGCGGTAGTCGATCTCATGGCGGAGCAGGCTGCGATCGTGCAGCGCGGCCACCGACGTCGTGATCATCGCCTCGAGCAAGCCTTCCAGCCGGATCCGCGAGCGCCACGGAGGATCCCATTCGACGACCGTGGCCCGGACCGTGGTCTGCACCGCCATGAACCCCATGTCGACCTCGTAGCGCGCTCCCTCGTGCATGCCGCCTTCCGGCGGGCGCACGCGCACCACGTGCCGGTCCCACTGGGGCAGGTTCGACACGTCGCTCGCCACGGCCCACACCGCCTCGGCCGGCGCATCGACCTCGACCGAGAACTCGACCACCGTCATCCGACGGTCGCGCTCCCGCTCGACCAGCCCTGCCACCAGACCAGCCGCGACGGGGTGATGCGGACCAGCGCGTCAGCCGCCGGATGCACCGAGGCCGCCAGCGTGCGCGCCGTCTTGGCGCCCGACCCGACCTCGCCCGGGACGAAGCTCGCGCCTGTGCCCTGGATCATCGCGCCCACCATGTCGCGCGCGCGCCACTCCGAGGCCTTGTCGATCGTGAGGGCGACCGGTGCGTCGGCGGCCGCGCCCGCGAGCGCGAGCGACTCGGCCGGCAGGGCGGCATACAGCGAGTGCTCATCGGCGAGCCACCGCGCGGGCACCACGACCGGACCCCGGGCGCCCGTGATCGCGAGCGAGGCCTCACCCGAGGTCCCCAGCGCAGCCCTGATCTCGTCGGGCAGCCCCGCGAGCGGGTCGGGGCCCTTCTTCGTGCGTCGGAAGGAGCCGTGCGACCCGGCCTCGCCGCCCCATCGGCCGCGGCCCTCCTGCACCCCTTCGTCATCCAGGAGCGCGGTGCGCTCGAGGTCGATGCCCACGAAGACGCGACCGGGCGGGGTCCACGCGAGCGGCACCTGGCGGGCATCCCACGCGTACCCGGCGAAGAAGCGGGCGTTCTTCTTGGAGAACCCACCCATCGCCCGCGCGATCGAGGTGGCGCCGGTCACGGCCGCGCCCCAGGATCCTCGATCGAGCGCGTCGTAGGTCTTCACGGTGCCCGTGAACGTCACGGCGAGCTCCCCGTGGCGGATCAGGCCCGACACCGAGGGGTCGACCTTCCAGGCGCGGGTCTTCACCGAGCCGCGCGAGGTGGTGAGCCAGATCCGGCCGCTCGAGTAGGCGAACACGAGCGGCGTGAGGTGCGGGCCGTTGGGGGTCGCGGCGGCCACCGCGCAGAACGGGCCCTCCTCGAGGACCTGCTGTACCGCCGTCGACAGGAAGCTCATGCCCGACTCACCTTCCGTCCTGCCCCCGGTGGGAGCAGGAGCATCAGTCCGGTCCACAGGATATGGCTGCCGAGGCTCGCCAGCACGCCGCCCGACCACCAGGCGAGGCCGCCCCACAGCGCCCCGCCCACGATCGCGGCCGCGACGATCGGCAGGCTCCGGCTCTGGACGTTCTCGACGAGGTACACGAGCCACGTCGCACCCGCCGCCACACCGGCGGTGGCGGCCGCTGCGAGCTCCCCCTGGACCAACCCGCGCCAGAACAGCTCCTCGGACGGCACCATGACCACGAGGGAAAGCATGAGCGACGTCGCCAGCGCGACCGATCCCGCCTCGCGATACTTCTCGACGACGTCGCGACGGAACGGCGACCACCGGCTGGCGAGCCAGACGAACACGCGCGTCCCCAGGTAGAGCCCCAGGCCGCTGGCGACCCCGACGGCGAGTGCCCGGGCCGGCGCGAGGTCGTCGCGCGACCAGGTCACCGGCGCGACCAGAACCGCGGCGATCCCCATCGACCCGAGCACCCAGGGCATCACGCGCCAGACATCGCGCCCGCGCCGGGAGACCGCCCACCACCCCACGATCTCAGCGATCGTGCCGGCGACGATCACGGCGGCGCGCATTCCCTCAGCTCGGCAGGAACCGGGTCTTCACGGCGAGATCGGCCGTGAACGCGGTGACGACGGCGAGGTAGTAGAAGCCGGTGGCCGACTGCACGGCGGAGGCGCGCGAGCCCTTGAGCGCGGCGCGCGTGAGCACCGCGATCAGGGCGGTCGTGCCGGTCATGCCGAGCGCGATCCACGGCGCGAGCGCCCCGGAGGTCAGCAAGGGGTTCACGGCCTGCGACGAGCTCGTGCCCTCGAAGCCCCCCGAGATCACCGCCGCCGCCTCCAGCACGACCGACGCGAGCATGATCGTCGTGATGCGGTCGATCGGGCCGCGGGAGAGCCCACGGTCGGTGAGGTACCAGTGACCCAGGTTCAACCCGTCGAGCACCGAGCCGAGGAACGCGGACCCCGCGAGCAGCTGGACGAGCCCGAGCGCGAACGTCTGTCGCCCGGCGATCGCCATCGGCACGAGGGCCGCGATCGCGACGGCGACGCCGGCGAACCCGAACACGCGCCCGGCGAGCTCCTGTCGCGCGAACAGCAGCGCGGTCCAGAGCCCGGTGACCACGAGCGACGCGAGCGTGAGCTTGACGGCCCACTCCCCCGCTGCGTCGCCCTCGATCAGCCCCGACTTCGTCGACCACCAGGTCGCGAACGTGAGCACCAGGAAGATCGCGCCGTTCAGCTTGAAGAACCCGCGCTTGACCTCGCGCCAGAGCGGGGTGAGCCAGAGGAACGCCAGACCGCCCGCCACCGTCTGGGCGAGCACCAGCGCCATCGTGCCCGCGGCACCCTTCACGAACGTCCCCCACGCATACGGGCGACAGGGTACCCGGTACCCTTTGCGGCATGGACGATTGGCGCTCATATGACACCGTGGCCGAGACCTACGAGCGGGTGCATGCGTCGCGCTTCGCCGAGCCGGCCCGCGATCTCGTGGCCGCGGCGGGGGTGGGCGCGGGCGACCGTGTCCTGGACATCGGGACGGGGACCGGCGTGGCGGCCGAGGCCGCCGCTCGTGCCGGCGCCACTGTGATCGGCATCGACGAGTCGATCGGCATGCTGCAGGTCGGTCACCGCGTGCGGCCCGACCTCCGACTCGCCGCCGGCACCGCGATCGACCTCCCGGTGCGCAAGGGGACCTTCGACGTCGTGATCGGCAACTTCGTGCTCGCGCACTTCACGAAGTACCAAACCGCGTTGTTCGAGGCGGCCCGGGTCCTTCGCCAGGGCGGCAAGGTCGCGTACACCTCGTGGTCCGACGGTCCCGACGCCTACCAGCAAGCGTTCCGCACGCTGATCGAAGGGGTCGTTCCCCGCGAGATGCTCGCGCCCGCCTACGCCGAGGCCGCCCCGTGGCACGACAAGTTCCGCAAGCGCGGCGCGATCGAGGAGGTGCTGATCGACGCCGGGTTCCGCCAGGTGCGGACCGAGCAGCACAAGTACCGGTGGACCTACACGCAGACCGAGTACATCGACGGGCTCGAGACCTGGGCCACCGGTCGCTTCGTCCGCAAGATGCTCGGCGAGTCGGGGTGGGCCTCGTTCACCGACCGCGTTCGGGCCTCGTTCGCGGCGGAATTCGCCGACCCGCTGAACGATTTCCGCGACGTCTGGACCGCGGTCGCCGTCAAGGAGTAGGGCCCGGGATCGGGCGGCTAACGCAGGTCCAGCACGCGGAATTCCTCGGCGTGCGTGACGCCGATCTTCGCGCCGGACTCGACCGCGTCCTTCTCCAGGAACTCCTCGAAGAAGCGGATCCCCTCGGCGAGCTGGCTCGCGTGCTCGGCGAGGGCGGCGACCTTCGTCGTGAAGTGACCGGTCACGTCCTCGACGTGGTTGGGCTCATTCGTCCAGCCGAGCCACAGATCGGTGACCTCCTGCACCTGGAGGCCCTCGCCCAGATGCTCGGAGTGGAAGTGCGGGTTCCCCGACCCGGGGAACGCCGAGTCGAGCGCGACGAAGCCGGCCGTGCGGTGGTCGCTGTGGTTGTAGTACCGATTCTCGAAGAAGACGGCGGTGGGGTCGACGCTCAGCACGGTCTCGGCGCGCACCTCGCGGATCCGGCGCACCACCGACTCCCGCACCTCGGCGTCGTTCTGCAGCTCGCCGTCGTGCACGTCGAGGATCTTCACGCTCGCGAGGCCCAGCACGCGGCCGGCGGCCTCGGTCTCGGCGGCGCGGGTCGCGGCGAGCTCCGCGCGGTCCCGGGCCGCGTCGCTCGACCCGCGATCGCCGTTCGTGAGCACGATCAGGTGGACCTCGCGCCCGGCCGCGGCCCACTTCGCGAGTACGCCGCCCCCCGAGATCTCGGCGTCGTCGGGATGCGCGAACACGCCCAGGACGGGACCCGTGGGGGGCGCCTTCGTCTCCTCGGTGGCCGGTGCCTCGTCGGCCACGGCGCTACTTCTTCGCGGCGGCGGCCGCGCGGTCCTGCACGAAGCGGACGAGGGTCCGCACGGGCACGCCCGTGCCGCCGCGCGGCCCGAGGTCGGTCGCGCGCTCGGCGAACGCCGGCCCGGCGATGTCCATGTGCACCCACGGCGTGTCGCCCACGAACTCCGCGAGGAACCAGGCGGCCGTGATCGCGCCGCCGTAACGGTCGCCGATGTTCTTGATGTCGGCGACCGGCGAGTCGATCAGCGCGCGGTAGTCGTCGTGGAGCGGCAGCTCCCACGTGGGCTCGCCGACGGCGTCGGCGGCGTCGATCACCCACTTCATCAGCTCGCCGTCGTTGCCCATCGCCCCGGTGATCGACGCCCCCAGCGCGACCATGCACGCGCCGGTGAGGGTCGCGGTGTCGATGATCAGCGACGGCTTCTTCTCGGCGAGGTACGCGAGCGCATCGGCGAGCACGAGCCGTCCCTCGGCGTCGGTGTTCAGCACCTCGGAGGTCGTACCGCCGCGGTGCGTGATCACGTCACCGGGCTTCTGGGCCGACCCGCTCGGCATGTTCTCGCTGCACGGGATCGCGGCGATCACGTTGATCTTCGGCTTGAGCTGGGCGATCACCTTCATCGTGGCCAGGATCGACGCGGCGCCGCCCATGTCGTCCTTCATCGTCTCCATGCCCTTGGCGTCCTTGATCGAGAGGCCGCCCGAGTCGAACGCGATGCCCTTGCCCGTGAGCGCGATCGGGGTGGCGCGCCCGGCGCCCGTGTAGCTGAGCTCGATCATGCGCGGCGGGTTCACGCTCCCCTGCCCCACGCCCAGGATCCCGCCGAAGCCGCCCGCTCGCAGCGCGGGCTCGGTCCATACCTTGCACGTGAGGCCGACCGACCTCGCCATCGCCTGAGCCTCGCGCGCGATCTGCGCGGGCGGCATGTCGCCGGCCGGGGTGTTCACCAGGTCGCGCGCCCAGTTCACGGCGTCGGTGACGATCGCGGCCTGCTTCACCGCTGCCTTCATCGGGGCGGCGTCCCAGCGGGCGCTGCCGAGCACGACCACGCGGCGGAGCACGTGGCCGTCACCCTTGTCGGACTTGTAGCGGTCGAACCGGTAGGCGCCGAGCGCGAGGCCCTCGGCGGCCGCGCTCACGGCGTCGGCGGCCTGGCGCGTGCCGAACGCCTGCGGAACGGTGGTGGCCACCGAGCCGAACCGGCGCGCCGTGCCGCCGACGCGTCCCAGCGTCCGACGCGCGGCCGCGACCGTGAAGTCGGCCTTCTTGCCCACGCCCACGAGCAGCACGGCGTCGGCGGCGAACCGGTCGCCGCGGCGTTTCGTCACGAGCAGGTCCTGCCCGCGCTTTCCCTTCAGCTTGGCCGCGAGGTAGGCGTCCGCCAGGCCGACCTCCCGCACGCCGGGACCCGGCTGCGGCCCCTCGTAGACGGGGACGATCAGCAGCCCCGCCTTGACGGCGGCGGCGGCATCGCTGGCGTACGAGAACGTGGTCACGTCGGCTCCTTGGGCGATGGGCGTCGAGGCGGCAGTCTAGTGGCGGAGGGGCGCAACTGACGCCGGGGCGGGCCCGCTACCCTGGTCCCATGAAGCCGAAGGACATCCGCGACCTCGTGTGGTTCTCCGACGATGCCGCCCGCCACGAAACCCTCTTCGAGACCGAGCGCCTGTGGTCCGAGATCGTGTGCCTGCAGGACGCCCAGGGCCTGGGGCCGCTCACGGATCCGGCCGCCGACGCGATCCTCACCGTGCTCGCGGGCGAGATCGCCGTGCAGGTGGGCAAGACCCGCGCCCGGATGGGCCAGTGGGAGACGGTGCTGGTCGAGGCCGGGACCGAGCTCACGATCCGCAATGCCTCCGACGAGCCCGGTGTGGTGCTGATGGTGCTCTCGCCGCCTCCGGCGCCCAGCATCTGAGCCGGGACTAGGCGCGCCGCCGCTCCCGAACGACGAGCGTCAGGACGAACGCCACCGCGAACGCGGGCAGGCTCGCGCCCCACGAACCACCGAGCAACGGGAAGGGCAGGCCCAGCCCTGTGACGGCACGCTCGACGGCGCCCGTCCACCACGTGGGCCCGAGCGGCACGCACCACTGGTACACCGCGAAGCCGGCGATCCACGGAACCACGGCGCGCCACCGAAGTCCCGGCGCGGCCTCATCGAAGAGGGCGGCCTCACCGAACCGGCCGCGACAGGCGACCCCCCACTCGGCGAGGAACACGCCGAACAGCGGCACGAACACCGATCCGATCAGGAACAGGAAGGACTCGAACGTGCCCGCGGCGTGGTCACCGATCGCGAGGGCGATCGCGAACCCCACGGCGCCCACCGCGAGGATCAGCGGCCGCTGCCGCGCCTCGGGGCGCACGTTCTGGATCGAGACCGCGCTCGAGTAGATGTTCGCCATCGCCTGGTCGCTCTCCCCCGCCAGCAAGACGAGCAGCACGACGGCCCCACCCGCGGTGGCCGCGATCGTCGTGCCGATGTCGAGGACGTCGGCGCCCGCCCCGGCGGCGAGCACGAGCAGCGCCCCAAGAGCGTAGAACCACGCGTTGCCCGCGGCGTAGGACCAGAACGTGCCGGCGAACGCGCCGCGCGGGCTCCGCGCGAACCGGTTGAAATCGGCCACGAGCGGCAGCCAGGAGACCGGCATCGCGATCACCAGGTCGACCGCCAGCCAGAACGGGAGCCCGCCGGTGCCCGGCGCGCGCCAGACCGCGCCGAGGTCGCCCACCGCCAGGACCCGCACCGTGATCCACAGCGCGGCGGCCGCGACCACCCACGCGCCGAAGCGCTCCAGCCATCGCCGCACCGCGAAGACCGGCCCGGCGATCGCGAGCGCCGTGCACACCACCGCGACGATCGCCGTCCAGACCGCCGGCGCGTCGAGCCCGAGGAGATCGCCGCCCACGGCGTTGGCAACCCGGCCCATCGCCCAGAACTCGAACGCCGTCCAGCCGACCAGCTGCACCAGGTTGATCGCGCTCGGCACGTAGGAGCCGCGGCGCCCCAGCACCGGGCGGAAGAGCACCATGCCCGGAACGCCCTCGCGCGCGCCCGCCAGCCCCACGAACGCGAGCGGGAGGCACCCGATGAGACTCCCCACCACGATGGCCATGAGCGCTCGAGGCAGGCCGAGCGCGGGGACGAGGAGCGCACCCGACACGAGCACCAGCAGTCCGATCGAGAGGTCTCCCCATAGGACCGCCAGGTCGAGCGCCCGGAGCCCCCTGAGCGCCGCCGGTACCGGACGGATGCCCCACGCCGGCGCGGCACGCTCGAGCGTCTCCTCGAGCCGCTCGGTGACCGGTGCCAACGTCGCTCCCTCCGCCGGCATGACCCGGGTCAGGTTCGAAGGGTCGCCGGCTCCCGGCCGGCCTCTCAGCCCGGCGACACCGGGCTCCCCTGCTGCAGCCTCCAACTGTACGGCAGTGCCCCGGCACGCGCCCCGGCACGCGAACCCTCCGAAAGAACCCCCCGCCGCCGCTCAAGTGCTCCCCCGAGCGCCCGATGCTTCGGTGGACATGCCGATACGTGCGGAACGACGTCCGCGGCGCCCGCAGGGGCGACCGCGTCGAGGGCGGGACATCCTCACCCCCCTCGTGGTGCTCACCGCGATCCTCGCGATGGGCCTCGTGGCGTACGGCCAGGAGACGACGGCGCGGATCAACCGCGAACAGAGCGAGCACCTGCCGATCGCCGACGGGGTGGCGACGCGGGTCGGAGCGGCCCACCTCTACCTCGTGCAGGCGCTGGGCGGCGACCGTTCGGTCGACGTGGGCGTGGCGGTCTTCAGCCGGCTGACGGAGGCCTCCCAGCTCGTGCAGTCCGCGCTCAACGGCGGCACGTCCCTCGCCGGCGAGCCGGTCGACGCCGTCAGCGACCCCGCGCTCCGCGGCGACCTGCTGCTGCTCGGGGCGCAGGTCGACAGCTTCCGGAGCCAGGCGACGGCGCGCCTCCTGCACCGGGAGAGCACCGGTCAGATCGGCACCCGGTCGGACCAGGAGCTCGACGGCCTCTACACGAGCGTGATCTACCAGACGGCGCGCGTCACGAACGACCTCCAGCGGAGCGCGACGCTCCAGCGCGACCGCATCGAGCGCATCAACCTCGCGGTGCTCGCGATCCTCGCGATCCTGTTCGTCTGGGTGGTCGCGGTCGCCCGGCGCACGCGACGCACGATCGTGGACAAGAACGCCGAGCTCGAGATGCGGGTGGAAGAGCGCACGGCCCAGCTCGCCCGCAGCGAGGCGCGTACCACGGCGATCGTGACCACGGCGGTCGACGCGATCATAACGATCGACGAGGCGGGCCTGATCCGTTCGATCAACCCCGCGACCGAGCGCATCTTCGGCTTCGACGAGCACGAGCTGATCGGTCAGAACGTCAACATGCTGATGTCCGTCGAGGACCGGATGCGGCACGACGACCACATGCGCCACTACGCCGAGACCGGCGAGCAGCGCATCCTCGGATCGGGTCGCGAGACGGTCGCGCGCCGCAAGGACGGCACTGTCTTCCCGATCGACATCTCGGTGAGCGAGGCCAAGGTCGACGACGACCGGATGTTCGTGGGGCTGATCCGCGACATCACGGAGCGCAAGCGCGTCGAGGCCGAGCTGCAGGCCGCCAAGGCTGCGGCCGAGGAGGCCGCGACGCACGACCCGCTCACCGGTCTGTGGAACCACAACCGGATCATCGAGATCTTGATCGAGGAGATGTCGCGCGGCGACCGTCAGGGCCAGCCGGTGTCGCTCGCGATGCTCGACCTCGACCATTTCAAGCACGTGAACGACACCCACGGGCACGTCGTCGGCGACGAGGTGCTCCGCGAGATCGCCCGGCGGCTCGAGCACGCGGTGCGTGTGTACGACTCGGTGGGACGCTTCGGGGGCGAGGAGTTCATGATCGTGCTCCCGGGCACCGACGCCGCCGAGGCGGCGCAGGCCGCCGAACGCATCCGGTCGGAGATCTCCCACGACCCGGTCATCACCACCGCGGGCACGCTGCAGGTCACGGGGAGCCTCGGGGTCGTCACGCACGTCGGCGAGCTGGTGGACGACGCCACCGCGCTGCTGGTGGCCGCCGACGGCGCGCTCTACGACGCGAAGGAATCCGGGCGCGACCGCGTGACGATCGCGTCGATGCAGTCGAGCTAAGCGCGCCCCGCCCCGGGTCCGGTCGCGATCACGTACCGACGCAGCCCCTCCATCGCGCGGCCCATCAGCATCCGCATGACCGGCCGGTAGAGCCGGGCGGCGAGCTCGCCCACCAGCGGCACCGCCAGCCGGATGTCCTCGGTCCACACGAAGCGCGCGCCGCCCTCGACCGGCTGCAACTCCCAGGAGCCGTTGCCTGCCACGAGGCTGCCATGGCGGATGTCGAGCCGATGCGGCGGATCCCAGCCCGTCACCTCCATCGGCTCGGTGAACGCGGGGATGCCCGCGATCCGCGTCTTCACCGCGAGCCGGACCCCGACCCCTTCGCGGTGGTCGGAGACGACGTCGACGCGGTCGGCGTCGAGCATCCACTCGGCCTGGCGCTCCCAGTCCATCAGCACCGCCCACGCCTCCTCGGGCGGCACGGGAAGCACGATCTCGCGGCGAACCTGCATCGACGCACTGTACGGCCCGGCGCCGGGCCGTACCGATGCAGCTAGGCTTCGCGCATGGGAACCCGGGGTGCGGCCGTCGCCGCGTCGATGGCGACCGCGGTGGGCCGGCCGCCGTTCTCGGCGTCACAGCTAGCTGCCGCCGTCACCGACGGTGGCGCCGGCGTCGCCTGGGAGGACGGCACGATCGTCTACGCCGGCCCCGCGGACGGGCTCCCGTGGGAGCCCACGATCGGCGACCCCGCCACGGGCTGCATCGTGCCGGGGTTCGTCGACTGCCACGTGCACGTGCCGTTCTTCGGGTGGCGTGACGACGAGTTCGAGGCGCGGCTGCGGGGGGTCTCCTACCGGGAGCTGCACGGCCGGGACGGTGGGATCTTCCGGTCGAGCCGGATGCTGAACGAGGCCGACGACGACGAGGTGCTCGCGTTCTGCCGTCCGTTGCTCGCCGAGATGCTCGCGCACGGCACCACCGCGCTCGAGCTGAAGACGGGCTACGGGCTCGGGGTGGAGGAGGAGCTCCGCCAGGCGCGCCTGGCGCGGCGGCTGGCCGCAGAGACCGGGCAGACCTGCTCGGTGACGCTGCTCGCCTGTCACGCGGTGCCCGAGGGCTGGGCGCGCCCCGACTGGGTCCGTGCGGCGACCGAGGAGCTGATCCCGCGCGCGGCGGCCGACGGCCTGATCGACGCCGTCGACATCTATGTCGAGGACATCGCCTTCTCGCTCGGGGACCTCGAGGCGGTCGCGGCGGCCACGGCGCTGACCGGCCTCCCGTTGCGCGTGCACGCGGACCAGCTCGGGCACACCGGTGCGGCCGCGAGGGCGGCCGAGCTCGGCGCGCGGAGCGCCGACCACCTGAACCACACCGACGCCGCGGGCGCCGGCGCGCTGGCCGCGCACGGGACCGTCGCCGTGCTCCTCCCCGCCTCGACCTTCTTCCTGCGGGCGCGGCCCGCCGACGTCGCTGCCCTCCGGAGCGCAGGCGCCGCGATCGCGATCGCCACCGACTTCAACCCCGGCACGTCGCCGGTGTGCTCGATGCCCGAGGCGATCGCGATGGCGAGCACGGTGTACGGGCTCGCGCCGCTCGAGGCGCTCACCGCCGCCACGGCGAACGCGGCGCACGTGCTCGGCCTGGGCGGCACGATCGGGACGCTCGCACCGGGCATGCGGGCGGACCTCCTGCTGCTCGACGCCCCGCGGTTCGCGGCGGTGCCGTACCGGCCCGGGCATGACCCCGTGGTCGCCTCGATCGTGGACGGCGAGGTCGCCGCCGGTTATCCACCTACTCCAGCTGCCCCGTAACGGATTCGGCCGCGCGCACCAACGCGCCGGACCGCACGAGCGCGATCGCGTCGGCGATGTCGGGACCGAACTCGCGGTCGGCCTCGAAGAACGGCACCGAGGCGCGGATCGCATCGTGCACGGCCCGGGTGGCGGGCCCCGGCGCGAGCGGGCGACGCAGGTCGAGCGCCTGTGCGGCGCCGAGCGCCTCGAGGGCGAGCACCGTCTCGGCGTTCGTGACCACCTCGCGCGCGTGGCGCGCCGCCGTCATCCCCATGCTCACATGGTCTTCCTGGCCGGCGCTCGAGGGGATCGAGTCGATCGAGGCTGGGTGCGCGAGCGACTTGGACTCCGACACCAACGAGGCAGCCGTGTACTGCACGAGCATGAACCCGGAGTTCAGGCCGCTCCCGTGCACGAGGAACGCGGGCAGGCCGTTCGACTGCTTCACGTCCAGGAGCCGGTAGAGGCGCCGCTCGCTGATCGAGGCGAGCGAGACCAGCGAGGCAGCCAGCGCGTCGAGCGCGATCGCGACGGGCGCCCCGTGGAAGTTCCCTCCGCTGCGGACCTCACCGTCCTCGGGGAGCACGATCGGGTTGTCGCTCACGCTGTTGCACTCGATCGCGAGGACGCCGTGCACGAAGCCGAGCACGTCGCGCGTGGCCCCGTGCACCTGGGGCGCGCACCGCAGCGAGTAGGCGTCCTGAACCAGGTGCGGGCTGTCGCGGTGCGACTCGCGGATCGGTGAGTCGGCGAGCAGCCGTCGGAGATTCGCGGCACTCGCCGCCTGCCCCGGGTGGGGCCGGAGCCGCTGGAGCCGCTCGTCGAAGGGCGCGTCGGTGCCCAGGGCCGCCTCGATCGTCATCGCCGCCACGACGTCGGCCGTGCGCGCGAGCGATGCCGCGCGGACGGCCGCCAACACGCCCACCGACAGCATGCCTTGCGTGCCGTTCACCAGCGCGAGGCCTTCCTTGGCCTCCAGCGAGAGCGGCTCGAGTCCCGCACGGCGCATCGCGACGGGCGCCGGCTCCAGTCCTCCTTCGGGCGAGAGCACGTTCCCCAGCCCGATCAGGGGCAGTGCGAGGTTCGCGAGCGGGGCGAGGTCGCCCGAGGCCCCGAGCGACCCCTGCTGGGGCACGGCGGGGATCACGTCCTGGTTCAGCATCTCGACCATCAGGTCGACCACGACGGGCCGCACGCCCGAGTAGCCGAGCGCGAGCACGTGCGCCCGTAGGAGGAGCATCGCCCTGGCCTCCTCGCGGCTGAGGGGCGGACCCACCGCGGTGGCGTGCGACCGCACGATCCCGTGTTGGAGCTCGGCCGCCTGGGCGGGCTCGATCCGCACGTCGGCGAGGGAGCCGAAGCCGGTCGTGACCCCGTAGATCGTCGCGCCCGACTCGACCGCCGCGCGGATCACCTCGCGCGCGGCGTCCACACGCGCGCGCGCGGTGGCGGGGAAGGAAACCGGCGCGCCGTCGGCGACGGCGACCACGTCGGCGAGCGACAGCGGTTCCCCGACAGCGACGGTCATGGCGAGCAGGCTACCTCGCGCGTACGGGAGCCGCGCCGGCTGCGGAACACCCTCGCCCCGGGCGATCGCCCGGTGCTCACAGGGCCCGGACCGGCAGGTGCGCCTCCACGGCCTCCCCGCCCGACCGGGTGACGCGATACGCGCCCGCGCGCGGGTCCGACGCGACGGCCTCGACCAGCTGCGTGCCGGAGAAATGCACGGCCGCGAAGTCATCACACGCGATCGCGTCGGGCAGCTCCCCGGTCCCGATCAGGCGGTGCAGGCCGGGCCGGCGCTCCGGCTCCCCGTGGTAGTGCGGGCAGAAGCTCCCCGACAGGAACCCGAGCCCGTCGCCGAGCGCGTCCGCGCGGCCGATCCCGTAGGAGTCCGTGCTCGATGCCTCGAACCAGCAGTTCGCGCCGGCGCTCACGCCGCAGAGCACGACGCCGGCGTCCCAGGCCGCACGGAGCGCGGTGTCCACTCCGTGGTGGCGCCAGATCGCGAGCATGTTCGCCGTGTTCCCGCCGCCCACGTAGATCACGTCCTGCTCGCCGAGGAAGGCGCCGATGTCGGCCACCCTGCGCTCGAAGAGCGTGAGCACCGACGGCACCCACCCGCGGGAGACGCAGGCGTCCTCGAAGTGGGCCACGTAGGAGGCGGCGTCGCCCGATGCCGTGGGCACGAAGCAGACCCGGGGGTTCGCCGCGCCCGTGAGATCGGTCACGAAGCGGTCGAGCCCGGTGTCGTCCTCGGAGAACCCGCCGCCGCCCATCGCCACGATGTGCCGGTCGGTCACGCGCCCTCCTGCATCGGGACCCGCACGCCGCGCTCGCGCGCGACCTCCTCGGCGCGCCCGTACCCGGCGTCGACGTGGCGCACCACGCCCATGCCGGGGTCGGTCGTGAGCACCCGCTGCAGGCGACCTGCCGCGTTCTCGCTCCCGTCGGCGACCACCACCATGCCGGCGTGGATCGAGTAGCCGATCCCCACGCCGCCGCCGTGATGCACGCTCACCCAGTGCGCGCCGGCCGCCGTGTTGATCAGCGCGTTCAGGATCGGCCAGTCCGCGATCGCGTCGGAACCGTCGCGCATCGCCTCGGTCTCGCGGTAGGGGCTCGCCACGCTTCCGGCGTCGAGGTGGTCCCGCCCGATCACGATCGGCGCCGCCACCTCGCCGCGCGCCACCAGCTGGTTGAACCGCTCGCCGGCGAGCTCGCGCTCGCCGTAGCCGAGCCAGCAGATCCGCGCCGGCAGCCCCTGGAACGCCACGCGTTCCTCGGCCATGCGGAGCCACCGCTGGAGCCGCTCGTTCTCGGGGAAGAGCGCGCCCACGGCGCGATCGGTCGCGACGATGTCGGCGGGGTCGCCCGAGAGCGCCGCCCACCTGAAGGGCCCCTTGCCCTCGCAGAAGAGCGGGCGCACGAACGCCGGCACGAACCCGGGGTAGGCGTAGGCCCGATCGTGGTCGAGCCCGCCCAGCTCCGCCCCCGCGCGCAGGTTGTTCCCGTAGTCGAACGTGATCGCGCCGGCCTCCTGGAACGAGACCATCGCGTCGACGTGGACCCCCATGCTCGCGTTGGCGCGCCGGACGTACTCGTCGGCGTCCTCGCGCCGGAGCGCCGCGGCCTCGTCCAGGGTGAGCCCGCCCGGGACGTAGCCCCCCAGGGGATCGTGCGCGCTCGTCTGGTCGGTGACGATGTCGGGCCGCCAGTCCCGGCGCACGAGCTCGGGGAGCACCTCGGCGCAGTTGCCGAGCAGTCCGATCGAGACGGCCTCGCCCCCCGCTTTCGCCTCCTCTGCCCACGCGAGCGCCGTGTCGAGGTCGTCGGTCTCGCGATCGAGGTAGCGCGTCTTGATCCGGCGCTCGATCCGCGCGGGATCGACTTCGACGCAGAGCGCCACGCCGTCGTTCATCGTGACGGCGAGGGGCTGCGCCCCGCCCATCCCGCCGAGCCCGCCGGTGAGCGTGATCGTGCCCTTCAGCGACCCGCCGAAGTGCTGGGTCCCGCACTCGGCGAGCGTCTCGTACGTGCCCTGCAAGATGCCCTGGGTCCCGATGTAGATCCACGAGCCCGCGGTCATCTGGCCGTACATCGTGAGCCCCTGCGCCTCCAGCGCCCGGAACGTGTCCCAGTCGGCCCACTTGGGCACCAGCATGGAGTTCGAGATCAGCACGCGCGGCGCCTGGTCGTGCGTGCGGAAGACCGCGACGGGCTTTCCGGACTGCACCAGGAGCGTTTCGTCGTCGGCCAGCGTGCGCAGGGTGCGCACGATCGCGTCGAACGCCTCCCACGAGCGGGCGGCCCGGCCGGTGCCGCCGTAGACCACCAGGTCCTCCGGACGCTCGGCGACCTCGGAATCGAGGTTGTTCATCAGCATCCGCATCGCGGCTTCCTGGGGCCACGACCGGCAGGTCAGCTCGGTCCCACGCGGGGCTCGGATCTCACGTGCGGTCATCGGACGCTCCTCCCGGCGCGGGTCCGTTCGCCCCCGCGCCCTGGCGCCGATGCTACCCGAGGTGCTTGAGCGACTACCCGGTCCCGGGTACGGTCCTTCACGTGTCCTCCGTCGGTACTTCCCTGACCGTCGGTGACGAGCACGTGGTGGACCAGATCCGCGTGCTGATCGCCGACGACGAACCTGCGCTCCGCGTCGCCCTGGCCGACCTGCTCGCCCACGAGGACACGATCCGTCTCGTGGGCACGGCCGGCGACGCCGACGAGGCGATCGAGCTCGCGGTGATCGCGCAGCCCGACGTCGCCCTCGTCGACGTGAAGATGCCAGCGGGCGGCGGGCCGCGCGCGGCGCGCGAGATCCTCCGCGTGTCCCCCGAGACCCGCGTGATCGCCCTGAGCGCCTTCGAGGATCGGCCCACCGTGCTCGAGATGCTCCGTGCGGGCGCCGTCGGATACCTCGTGAAGGGGACGGCCGCCGGCGAGATCGTCACGTCGATCGAGAAGGTGATGCGCGGCGGCACCCACCTGTCGAGCGAGGTGATCGGCGGGATCGTGCAGGAGCTGGCCTCTCAGCTGCGGCGCGACCAGATCGAGGAGGAGGCGCAGGAGCAGCGTCGCGACGAGATCGAGCGCTTCGTGGCCGGCGAAGGCGTCTCGATGGCGTTCCAGCCGATCGTGGACCTGCGCACCCGGGAGACGGTGGGCAACGAGGCGCTCGCGCGTTTCCGCTCCCTGCCCCTCCGACCGCCCGACGAGTGGTTCGCCGAGGCCGTGCGGCACGAGCTGGGCGTCCAGCTCGAGCTCGCGACGGTCCGCCAGGCCCTCGCCGCGCTCCCCCGGCTCGGCGGCGGCTACCTCTCGGTGAACTGCTCGCATCGCGCAGCCCTGTCGCCTGAGCTCGCGACGGCGCTGGCCCCGGTGGCTGAACGGATCGTCGTCGAGATCACCGAGCACGAGGCGATCGAGGACTACGCGGATCTGTCCCGCGCGCTCGACGCTCTGCGGGAGCGAGGCGTGCGGGTGGCGATCGACGACGCCGGCGCCGGGTTCGCCAGCCTGCGGCACACCCTGCAGATCTCACCCGACATCGTGAAGGTCGACATCAGCCTCACGCGCGACATCGACACCGACCGCGGGCGCCGGGCGCTCGCGAAGGCGCTGATCTCGTTCGCCGACGAGATGGACATCACGATCGTGGCCGAGGGGATCGAGACCCAGGCAGAGCTCGACACGCTGCTCGAGCTCGGGGTGCGATTCGGACAGGGATACTTCCTCGCCGAGCCGGGCTTCCTGGTCTAGGCAGACGCCGGACCTCAGCTCCGCAGCGCCGCGAACGACCGGTCAGGCGAGCGCGCGACGATCCATCGCCCACGACGAGCCCGATGCGCCCTTCGTGAACTGCTTCATCTCGGTGGCGACGGCGACCGCCTCGGCGTAGTGCTGGAAGCCCCGCCGCTCGGTCGACGCGATGCCGATCGAGACCGTGATCACTGGGAACCGCTGCAGCTCGCCGCGGCGGTTCGTGACCTCGACGTAGCCACGGGAGCGATCTTCGTCGTCGTAGAAGTCGGCCGCGCCCTCGTCGAAGCGCTCGACGATCGCCTGGGCGACCGGCTCCGCCATCGCAGGCGGGACCACCACCACGAAGTCGTCGCCGCCCACGTGCCCGATGAAGGCGTCGTTGCCCGCCACTCCGCGCGCCACGTCCTCCACGAGCCGCGCCGTGTGCTGGATCACCTGATCGCCGCGCATGAAGCCGTAGTGGTCGTTGTAGGACTTGAAGTGGTCGAGGTCCGCGTACAGGATCGCGAACGGCACCCCCAGCTCGACCCGGCCGTCGATCTCTTCCTCGATCCGGATGTTGCCGGGCAGGCCCGTGAGCGGCGACTGGGCGCGCATGTCCCGCGAGCGGCGGAGCACCCCGCGGATCCGCGCGAGCAGCTCCGGCGTGTCGAACGGCTTGACGATGTAGTCGTCGGCCCCGATCGCGAAGCCCTCCAGCTTGTCGGCCGAGAGCCCGCGCGCCGTGAGCATGATGATCGAGACCGCGGAGGTACGAGGATCCTGTCGGAGCCGGCGGGTCAGCTCGAACCCGTCCATGTTCGGCATCATGACGTCGGCGAGCACGAGATCGGGCACCCGCTCCTGGGCGACCGACAGCGCCTGCGCCCCATCGCTCGCGATGCGCACGTCGTAGCCGGCGGCGCGGAGCTCGATCTCGAGCAGCCGTGCGATGAACGGGTCGTCGTCGACGACCAGCAGGCTCTCGCCGCCGCCCGTTTCCGTGCCCGTGTCGTCTTCGGTCACACCGTCACCTGCCGCATCGGTCTCCCCTCGGGGACGCCTCCCCCCGTATCCGTCCTGGAATCGGCACTTTACCCCCGGAGGTGTAGCCGGGCTCGGAAGGAAAGGTCGATGCCCGCCGAACGGACGCCCGGGGCGGGGCGTGGCACGATAGGAGCGACCGTGGGCGAAGGGACGGCGATGCAGGTCTACGAGACCTTCCTGGACACGATGGGAAACACCCCGCTGGTGAAGCTCAACACCGTCACGCGCGGCGTGAAACCCACCGTGCTGGCCAAGTGCGAGATGATGAATCCCGGCGGTTCCGTCAAGGACCGCATCGGGATCCGGATGATCGAGGCCGCCGAGCGCGCGGGCCTCCTCAAGCACGGTAGCACGATCGTCGAGCCGACCTCGGGCAACACGGGCCACGGCCTCGCGATCGCGGCCGCGATCAAGGGCTATCGGTGCATCTTCGTGATGCCCGACAAGATGAGCCAGGAGAAGATCTCGCTGCTGCGCGCCTACGGCGCCGAGGTCGTGATCACCCCCACGGCCGTCGCGCCGGAGTCCCCCGAGAGCTACTACCGGGTGGCCGACCGCCTCGCCGCGGAGATCCCGGGCGCCTTCCAGCCGAACCAGTACTTCAACCCGGAGAACCCCAGGACGCATTACGAGACGACGGGCCCGGAGATCTGGACCCAGACCGACGGCACGATCGACGTGTTCGTCGCCGGGGTCGGTACCGGCGGCACGATCAGCGGGGTGGGCCGCTACCTGAAGGAGCGGAACCCCGGCGTGCTCGTCGTGGGCGCCGACCCCGAAGGGTCGTTGTACTCCGGTGACGAGCCCCGGCCCTACCTAGTGGAAGGGATCGGCGAGGACTTCTGGCCGGAGACGTTCGACCCCTCGGTCGTGGACCGGTACGTGCGGGTGAGCGACCGCGACTCGTTCCTGACGGCGCGCGCCGTCACGCGACAGGAGGGGATCCTCGTCGGCGGATCGTGCGGGAGCGCCGTCTTCGCAGCGCTCCAGGTCGCCCGCGAGTTCGACCAGGACACGACGATCGTGGTGCTGCTCCCCGACACCGGGCGTCAGTACCTCTCGAAGGTCTACTCCGACTCGTGGATGCTGCAGTACGGCATGCTCGACCGTCCCCAGGTGGTGCGCGTCGAGGAGGTGCTGGCGGCCAAGGGCGACGCGCTCCCGCCGCTGATCACCGTCGGTGCGCGGGCGAAGGTCCGGCAGGCGGTCGATCTCCTGCAGGCCAACGGCATCTCGCAGGCACCGGTCGTTCGCGAAGAGGATTCCGCCGACGTCACGCAGTTCGTGGGCTCGATCCGCGACCGCGAGCTGCTCGAGCGGATCTTCCGCGACCCCGACGCCCTCCAGGCCGACGTCGCCGAGGTCATGGCCCCTCCGATCGCGATGGTCGAGTGGGACGATCCGGTCGAGTCCGCGTTCGCCGAGCTCGAGCACGGCGCGGCGGTCCTCGTGACGAAGACCGGCCAGGTGCTCGGCGTGCTCACCCGCAGCGACCTACTCGACTTCCTCGCCCACCGACGGCTGACCTCGCCCTAGTGCGATCGCTCGGGATCGACGTCGGGGTGGACAAGGGGCTCGACCTCGTGCTGCTCGACGAGCGCCGGGTGCCGCTGCAGGTGCGCTCCGGCGTGCGCCCGGCCGAGGTTGCCGCGCTGATCGGCGAGATGCGACCCGACGTCGTGGCGATCGACTCGCCCCCGCGGTGGGCCGCCTCGGGGCGGTCGCGGCGCACCGAACGCGAGCTCGCCTCCTTGAACATCCAGTCGTTCAACACCCCCTCCGCCGCCCACGGCAAGGGGAACCGGTTCTTCGCCTGGATGGAGGTCGGCTTCGAGGTCTTCCGCCAGGCCGAAGCGGCCGGCTTCCGTACCTACGGCGGGGGCTCGCCTCGCAAGACCGCGATGGAGGTCTTCCCGCACGCCACCGCCGTGGTCCTGGCCGGCGCGCTCTCCCCCAAGAGCGTCGGCAAGAAGGTGTGGCGTGAAGGCGTGCTGCGGGCGCAGGGCGTGCGGGTCGACGAACTCACCACGATCGACCGCGTCGACGCCGCCCTCGCCGCGCTTACGGGCCTGCTGGTTCTCGACGGCAAACGCTTCGCGCCCGGCGACCCGCAGGAGGGCGTGATCGTGCTTCCCGCCACGTCGCTGCCGGCCAGTCCTTACCGTCGCGCCACCGCCACACCTGCGGCCGCGACCCCGCTCTTCAGCTACTGCGAGTGCGGCGACCCCGGGTGCGACGAGCTCGTCAGGGGAAGCTTCGCGAAGGGGCACGACGCCAAGCGCAAGGCCCGGCTGTGGACGAGCGCTCGCGAGGGCTCGGAGGCGCTCGACGAGCTGACGCGGCGCGGCTGGCAACTGCCGCCCGAGATGAGGTGACATGAGCGAGGAACGGTTCGAGACCAGAGCGATCCACGCGGGCCAGGCGCCCGACGCGCCGTACGGCGCGGTCAACGTCCCGATCTACCAGACGTCGACCTACGCGCAGCCCGCCGTGGGAGAACCCAAGGTCTGGGACTACGCGCGCGGCGGGAACCCCACGCGCGAGGCTCTACAGCAGGCCCTGGCCTCGCTCGAGGGTGGCGCGCGCGCTTTCTCGTTCGGGAGCGGCATGGGCGCGGAGTCCACGCTGCTGCTCACCCTTCGTCCGGGGGACCACGTGGTGCTCGCCGACGACGTCTACGGCGGCACGTTCCGGCTCCTCACGAAGGTGTTCGACCCGTGGGGGCTCACCTCGACGACCGCCGACCTCACCGACCACGACGCCCTCGCGAACGCGATCGGGCCCCAGACCCGGTTCGTCTGGATCGAGACGCCGTCGAACCCCCTGATGAAGATCGTCGACATCGCGGCGGTCAGCGCCATCGCGCACGAGTCGGGCGCGCGGGTGGTCGTCGACAACACCTTCGCGACGCCGGCCCTGCAGCGGCCCCTCGAGCTTGGTGCGGACGTCGTCGTCCACAGCGTCACGAAGTACATCGGAGGCCACTCCGATCTGATCGGCGGTGCGGTCGTCACGAGCCACGACGACCTGATCGACCGGCTCGCGTTCCTCACGAACGCCGTCGGCGCGGTCCCCGGCCCGATGGACTGCTACCTCGCGCTCCGTGGTCTCAAGACCCTGGCGGTCCGGATGGCCGCGCACGGGCGGCATGCGGCCGAGGTGGCCTCGTTCCTGCGCGGCCACCCGAAGGTTCGAGACGTGTACTACCCGGGGCTCGACACCCATCCGGGACACGACGTCGCGGCGCGCCAGATGTCCGGGTTCGGCGGGATGGTCTCGTTCACGGTCGGGTCGGCGGCCGAAGCCCTGGAGGTCGCGCGCCGTACCGAGATCTTCTTCCTGGCGGAATCGCTCGGCGGGGTGGAGTCGCTGATCGAGGTGCCGGGCCCCATGACGCACGCGAGCGTCGCCGGATCACCCCTCGAGGTACCCGCCGAGCTCGTGCGCCTGAGCGTGGGCCTGGAGCACCCCGAGGACCTGATCGAGGATCTCGGTCGCGCGCTCGGTTGAGACGACGGGCGACCACGAACGCGATGCCACCGCGTATGGCTCGTACGGCGACCACCGCCCAGGTCGGGGCCCGTGCACGCATCGGCGGCGCGATGATCGTCGCGTCGTTGCTCGTGCTCCCGATGTCGCCCGTCGGCGCCGCCGATGTGCCGTCGCCGGCTCCCACGCCGTTCCTGCGTGACCTCTCCTTCCCAACCAACGTCGCGTTCGCGCCCGACGGGCGCCTCTTCTTCGTCGAGAAGGAGACCGGGTGGGTGCGGGTGGTTGTCGACGGGCAGCTCGAACCACAGCCGGTGGCGACATTCGACATCGTGGGGAGCGCCGAGCGGGGATTGCTCGGGATCGCGATCGACCCGGGGTTCGCCGCACACCCGTGGATCTACGTCTACTACTCCGACGCGACGTCGGGGCGGAACCTCCTCGTGCGCTTCCGCGAGGACCGGCCCGTGCGGACGGCCGACGTGCTCCTCACCGGCCTCGAGAGCGCGAGCGGCTACCACAACGGCGGCGACCTCGTGTTCGGCGCCGACGGGATGCTCTACGCCTCCCTCGGCGAGGCGCACGACCCGGCGCGGGCACAGGACCCGGCCGACCTGGGAGGCACGATCGTCAGGCTGTTACCCGACGGTGGAATCCCACCCGGCGGGCCGTTCGGCGCCGACAACCCCGTCTGGTCCTTCGGCCACCGCAACTCGTTCGGTCTCTGCGTGGACCCGGTGAACGGCGCTCTGTGGGAGACCGAGAACGGTCCCGACCGCGACGACGAGCTCAACCTGATCGAGCGAGGGGGGAACTACGGCTGGCCCGAGGTCACGGGGCGGGCCGGCGACGATGCGTTCGTCGATCCGATCGCCGTCTTCCCCGACACCGTGGCGCTGACCGGATGCGCCGTCGTGGACGGCACGGTGTACGCGGGCTCGTTCAACGACGGGACGCTCTATCGCCTGCCGGCCGCCGACCGCTCGAGCGGCCCGATGCAGGCGTTCGCCGCGTTCGGCGGGGGCATCACCGACGTGGCGGCCGGGCCCGACGGCTGGCTCTACGTTGCCACCAGCGACGCGATCTGGACCCTTTCACCGTTCGGCCCATCGTCGCCTCCCGACGACGGCCACGCTCGATCCTGGATCGCCGTAGCCGCGGCCGCGGTGCTCGCGGCCGGGCTCGGCCTCCGCTTGGCCGCGGGACGACGGCTGCGCCGGGGCGCGGGCGACGACGGCTGAGGACGAGGGCGAGCTACCGGCCGTGACCATGCCCACTATCCCGACGGCGATCCCGTGGACCTTCGATGGGTCCCTACCCCTTCGGGCGCTTGAGATAGGCGACCGTCGCGCTCGCGCCCATCGGTGTCTGCTGCTGCACCACGCCGACGAGCTCCCACCCGTCCTCTCCGAACGTGTTCAAGATGTCGCCCGGGTTGTGCTCGAGCAGCGGGGCCACGAAGTACTCCCAACTCGTCATGTGGTCGTTCCCTCCAGTCGTTCACGGGTGTGCCGGATGCACACTCCCATGATCACGTCCAGACCCGCGTCGTCCGCGATCCGGTAGGCCTCGTCGTTCATGATCCCCTCCTGCAGCCACAACACCTTTGCGCCGATCGCGACCGCGTCGCGCGCCACGCCGGGCGTCTCGTCCGCCCGGCGGAAGACGTCCACCACGTCGATCTCGACGTCGTCCGGGATCTCGAGGAGGCTCGCGTACGCGGGCTCGCCGAGCACTTCGGT
Source organism: Actinomycetes bacterium (assembly GCA_031364965.1). Lineage (GTDB taxonomy): Bacteria > Actinomycetota > UBA4738 > UBA4738 > HRBIN12 > JAOUEA01. Next base: position 24,097 of record JANLXF010000003.1, read on the forward strand.
CTCCCGCGGGTTCACCGGGACGATCCGGTAGCCGTGGGACTGCAGGTACCGCGCGACGTCGAGCGACGGCCGCCCGGGCTTTGAGGACAGACCCACCACCGCGATCGTCCGGGCCTGCCCCAACAAGGAACGGAGCTCGCGATCTTCCGGCGTTATCGCGTCCATGTCGTCTCCTTCCGCAGCACCTCGAGCAAGCCGTGCAGCATCCATCCCGTCGCGCCCCAGATCGTGTGGCGGTCGATCTCGTATGTCCACCCGTGCCACGTGCCCCCGCCCGGGCGCTCGAGCTGCATCGGGCGTTCGACCGCGGCGAGCCGAGCGACCGGAACGGTCACCACCGCGGCGATCTCCGCGTCGCTGATCGTCAGGACCGGCGGCGTCTCGATCACGCCCACGAAGGGCACCACGAGGATCCCGCTCACGGTCGTGTGGACCGCGGGGAGCGCCCCCAGCAGGTCGGGGAGCCCCGCATCGACGCCGATCTCCTCGTGGGCCTCGCGCAGGGCGGTCTCGGCGAGCGTCTCCCCTGGGTCCTGGAGCCCTCCGGGGAACGACACCTCGCCCGCGTGCCGCGAGAGTTCCGCCGCCCGTTCGGTGAAGATCAGGGACGGCTCGGGGGTCAGCACGAGCGGCGCGAGGACGGCGGCCATCCGGTCGCCGACGGCGAGCTCGGGCGCCGGATCGGCCTCCAGCACCTCGCGGAGTCGCGCGCGAACCTCGGCGTGTAGCATCGCGCGCCATGGTAGAGGACGCGGTCTCGAGGGCGGCCGACGCGGCGGCGGAGGCGGTGGACCCCGACGAGGTCGTCCGGTTCGTCCGTGCCTTGATCGCGGCGCCCTCGGAGAATCCCGGAGGAACCGAGGACGAGGCGGCCGCCGTGGCCACGGGGATCCTCGACGAGCTCGACGCATCGCCGCGGACGATCCGATCCGAGGCCGGGCGGCCCAGCGTGCTCGCGGCGGTCGGCTCGGGCGCCCGGCCGCGGCTGGCCTGGAACGGGCACCTCGACGTGGTACCCGCGGGCTCGCTCGACACGTGGCGAACCGGCGGGCCATGGGAGGGCGCGATCGTGGACGGGCGCCTCGTGGGCCGCGGGGCGGCCGACATGAAAGGGCCGATCGGCGCCGCGCTCGCGGCGGTCGCCGCGATCCGCCGGGCGAAGATCGACCTTGCCGGCACGTTCGAGCTCCACCTGGCCGCCGACGAGGAGCTCGCCGGGATCCACGGGACGAAGGTGCTCTGGGAGCTCGGGCTGCTCGATCAGGACGCGGCGATCGTCGGTGAGCCGAGCGAGCTGCAGCTCGGCCTGGCCGAGCGTGGCGGCGCGTGGTTCACGGCGACGGCGTTCGGCAGGGCCGCCCACGGCTCCCAGCCGCACCTGGGCGTGAACGCGATCACGTCGATGGCCCGGTTCCTCCTGCGGCTCCCCGAGGTTCTCCCCGATCGCACGCATCCGCTCGTCGGGCGGCCCACGGTGAACGCGGCCCTGATCGAAGGCGGGAGCGCCCCCAACGTGGTCCCGGACCGCTGCACCGTCGACATCGACCGCCGCGTGATCCCGGGCGAGACCGACCGGACGCAGGTGCGAGCCCCGTTCCTCGCGCTCGCCGACTCGCTGCGCTCGGCACACCCCGAGGTCGAGATCGAGGTCGAGCTGCGCGAGTGGACCGACGCGGCCGAGGCGCCCCTGGACTCACAGATCGCCGCGATCGCGCGCGGCGCCGTCGAGCGGGAGACCGGTGCGCGCCCGGCCGACGTCGGGTTCACCGGCATCACCGACGCGAGGTTCTACATCAACCAGGCGAAGATCCCGTGCGTGATCCTGGGCCCGGGATCGCTCTCGGTCGCCCACACCGCAGACGAATCGGTGCCCGTCGACCAGCTGATCGCGGCGGCACGTGCCTACGCGCGGATCGCCGTCGAGTTCTGTGGGGTCTGAGGACTCCGCGCGCAGGCCGGGTGTTCGCGTCCGTCGGGAGTACGATGGAGGGCATGGACGCTCCGACCACCGCCGTGATCGCCGTCAGCGACACCGCCGCCCGTAAGGCGCGGTCGCTCGCCGAGCGCGAGGGCCGCACCGAGGTCTTCCTGCGGGTCCGCGTGACGGCGGGGGGCTGTTCGGGCTTCAGCTACCAGCTCTCGTTCGAGGATTCGGCCGCGCCGGATGACCACGTGATCGAGGGCGCCGGCGGCGTGCACGTGCTCGTCGACCCTCGAAGCGCCCCGATCGTCGAAGGCTCCACGCTCGACTTCGACGACGCCCTGATCGGCGGCGGCCTGAAGATGAAGAACCCGCGCGTCACGCACGAGTGCGCGTGCGGCGACTCCTTCAGCATCTGATCGCGCGAGACCGTCCGGACGGGCTCGGCTACGCCACCTGCAGCGTGCCGGTCATCGACGGATGGATCTTGCAATGGAACCCGGTGGACGCCGTGAGGTCGACCGTGACCTCGACGGACTGACCGGGGTCGATCGACTCGTCGACACTGCCGTCATCCACGGTGAACGTGTGCGTGACCGTGTCGCTGTTCGTGACCGTGATGGTCGTCGAGCCCGAGGCAACGGTCAGCGTGCTCGGCTCGAACGTGAGATCGGCGATCCCGATCGCCGCCGTGGTGGGCACCACCCCGTCGCCCGTCGGCGCCGTTGAGCCGTCGCTCCCCCCGCCACACGCCGCAGCGAGCAGCGCCACCCCGGCTACGACCGCGATCACCCATCGTCGTCCTCGCATCCGATCCCTCCTCGACGTCTCGACCACCACCGTAATACGGCTGGGCCCCCCGTTGGGTTTGTCGATCGCGCCCCCCAGCCCCTCGAGCGGCCGCGCGGGCGACTATGATTGCGGCGATGGCGTCCTCGGCCGACAAGACGCAGTGGCGCGACCTGCACAACGAGGTCGTCACCACCGGCTTGTGTACGGGCTGCACCGCGTGCATCGTCGCCTGCCCCTTCCACGTGCTCGGGTACGAGAACGACCTCCCGGTCCAGCTCCAGGACGAGGGGCCCGACGCCTGCTCGCACGGCGACAAAGGCTGCGACATCTGTACGCGGGCCTGCCCGCGCTTCCGGGACTGGGAGGGCGAGATCGACACCTCGCTGTTCGGGATGACGCGCAAACCTGAAGACGTGATCGGTCATCATCGCGAGATCGTGCTCGCCCGCGCGAGCGATCCGGAGTCCTTGATGCATGGACAGGACGGCGGCGTGGTCTCGGCGCTCCTGCGCTGGGGACTTCGCACCGGCGAGATCGACGGCGCCTGCACCTCCAAGCTCTCGGAGGACCAGCCGTGGGGCGCCGAGCCCACGGTCGTGACCGACGAACAGGGTGTGCTCGACACCGCAGGCTCCCGGTACACGTACTCGGCGAATCCGCTCGCGCTGCTCCAGGCCGCGGAGATGGGCCTGTCCAAGGTCGCCCTCGTGGGGATGAGCTGCCAGGCCAGCGTCACCGGCTCGATGGAGGCCCGGCGCGTCAACAAGTGGCGCAAGAAGATCACCTGGACCCTCGGGCTGCTGTGCTCCAAGACGTTCACCTACGACGGCCTGATGAACGAGATCGCCCAGAAGGAGCTCGGGATCGATCTCGACCATCTCGTGCGGGTGAACATCAAGGGCCGGCTGCTCTTCTACACCGACGCCGGCGACGAGATCGTGTACTCGCTGAAGGACTCCCACCGGTTCACGCGACCCGGGTGCCTCCACTGCCCCGACTTCTCCGCGGAGCACGCCGACATCAGCTTCGGCGGGCTGGGGCAGTCCGACGGGTGGACGCTCACGATCGTGCGCACCGAGCGTGGTGCCGACATCTGGGCGCGCGCGCTCGAGGCCGGCATCATCGAATCTCGCCCGGCCAGCGAGGACCCCAAGGCGGTCGACCTGATGTTCAAGCTGGCCGAGAAGTCCCGTGCCCGCTGGCCGGCGCCCGAGGCCCTCGCGACCGCCGTGCCGGGGCCCGGGCTGCTCCCCGATCCGTCGTAGGCCGCTGAGGCCTCGCACACTCCCCCGTCCGTCGGGCTACATCCTTCGCCACCCGCGCCGATAATCGCTGAGAGCGACCCGAACGGGTTGGCTTGCCGACGCCCGAGCGCCGATCGGCCGGAGGACAGACCGGAGTACGGAGAGGAGGATCGCCGCCCGATGGTGGACACGACCCCCGGGGCCTCCTCGGCCTCGCTCCGCCGCGACGCGATCCTGCAGGCGGTCGCCGACGCGGCCGAGCGGCTGCTCCTCGCTCCCGACTGGCGCTACGCGGCCGACGAGGTCCTCGCCAGCCTCGGGATGGCGGCCGACGTCTCGCGGGTCTACGTGATCGAGAACCACCTCGGCCCGGGTGGGGCCACGCTCGGATCGCTCTCGTTCGAATGGTGCGCACCGGGCATCCCCTCGAACGCCGGCAACGAGTTCCTCTCCGCTTACGACTGGGAGGACGGCTTCGCACGCTTCGCGGCCCTGCACCGCGCCGGTGAGGCCGTGATGGGCGCCGTCGAGAGCTTCCTCCCCGAAGAACGCCCCGAGCTCGAGCGGCAAGGCGTCGTCTCGCTCCTGGAGTTCCCGGTCATGGTCCTAGGCGAGTGGTGGGGATCGATCGGGTTCGACGACTGCGAGCGGGTCAGGGAATGGAGCGGCACCGAGGTCGACGCGCTCCGGGCGGCCGCCACGCTCCTGGGCGCCGCGATCCAGCGCCACCAGGTCGACGAGGAGGCTCGGCGGAACGAACGGCGCTACCGCCAGCTCGTCGAGAAGCTCCCGGGCATCACCTACACCGACGAGCGCCCGGTCGAGGGCGGCGCGGCCGTGCAAGGCTTCGTGAGTCCGCAGGTGCTCGACATCTTGGGGTACCCGCCTGAGCGGTTCACCTCCGATAGCCAGTTCTGGTTCAACACGATGCATCCCGACGACCTCGCCCGGCTGCGGGCGGCCAACGCCTTCGACTCGAACGACACGTCGGTGTTCGATCAGGAGTATCGGATGATCACGGCCGACGGCCGGACGGTGTGGCTCCACGACTCGTCGATCCCGATCTTCGCCGCGGACGGTTCGCTCGAGTACTTCCTGGGTTTCGCACGCGACATCACCCGCCGCAAGATCGCCGAGGATCGCCAGCGCGAGACCGAGCAGCGGTATCGCGACCTCGTCGAGCGGCTTCCCGCCGTGACCTACCTCCGGTCGGTCGAGCCCGGCACGAGCGCGGCCGGGGCCGCGACGTACATGAGCCCGTTGATCGAGCGGATCCTCGGCTACCCCGTCGAGCGGTGGTACAGCGACTTCTCCTTCCACCGGACGATCGTGCACCCGGAGGACCGGGAGCTGACCCGATCGATCGAGGCCGCGAGCGAGGCCACCGGGGAGCCCTTCTCGTACGACCACCGGATGATCGCCGCGGACGGCCGGGTCGTCTGGGTCCACGAGGAAGCCGTGCTCATCCGCGACGCCGCCGGCGAGCCCCAGTACTGGCAGGGGTTCATCCTGGATATCACCGAACGCAAGCAGGCCGAGGACCAGCTCCGCCTGGCCGAGGAGCGGTTCCGACTGATCGTCGAGCGAACGCCCGCCGTTACGTACCAGGAGCCGATCGCTGAGGAAGGCTCATACGACCTGACAACCGCGGTCGCCTATGTCAGCCCGCAGATCGAGGCGATCCTGGGGTTCGGGCCCGCGCAATGGAGCCAGCCCGGGTTCTCGTTCGGCCGGATCCATCCCGACGACCGGGAGCAGGTGCAGGCCCAGAGCAGCGCGAAGAACGACACCGGGGAGCCGTACCGCCAGGACTACCGCATGCTCACGGCGGACGGCCGGATCGTGTGGTTCCACGACGATGCCCAGCTGATCCGCGACGACGACGGGCGTCCGCTGTACTGGCAGGGTGTGATGGTCGACATCACCGAGCGCAAGGAGGCCGAGGAGCAGCTGCGCCAGGCCGAGGAGCGATTCCGGATGATCGTTGAGCGCACGCCGGCGATCGTCTACCAGGAGCTCCCGTCGGGAACGAGCGAACGAGCCGCATCGGTCGTGTTCGCGAGCGCCCAGATCGAACGGATCCTCGGCTACCAGCAGAACGCCTGGACCGTCCCGGGGGCCTGGGTGGACATGATCCACCCCGACGACCGAGAGCGGATGCTGGATCGAGGGTCCGTGGCCTCCGATCAGGGCGCGCCGTACAGCGACGAGTACCGGATGATCGCCGCCGATGGCCGCGAGGTGTGGTTCCACGACGAGGCCGTGCTGATCACCGACGATCACGGCCTGCCGCTGATGTGGCAAGGCGTGATGGTCGACATCACCGATCAGAAGGCCGTCGAGGAACGCCTGCGCGCGACGGAGGAGCGCTACCGAGCCCTGGTCGAACACATCCCCGCGATCGTGTACGCCGAGGCGATCGTCTCCAACGTCGAGGAGCTGTACCTCAGCCCTCAAGTCGAGCGCGTGCTCGGCTACACGCCCGAGGAATGGAAGGCCGTCCCCGGCTTCTGGATCCAGCACCTGCACCCAGAAGATCGGGATCGCATCGTCGAGGCGAACCGGATCGCCGACGAGACCGCGCAGCCGTTCATCGAGGAATACCGGCTCCTCGCCAAGGACGGCGAGTACCGATGGATCCACGACGAGGCCGTCCGGGTGCACGCCGACGACGGCGAGCCACTGTTCTGGCAGGGCGTGCTCGTCGACATCACCGAGCAGAAGCGTGCCGAGCTGGGGCTGCGCGACGCCCAGGAACGCTATCGCGCATTGGTCGAACACATCCCCGCCGTGGTCTTCACCGAGACGCTCGACGCCGACCTTGAGCGCTTCTACATCAGCCCGCAGGTCGAGGAGGTCTTCGGGTGGACCGCCGACGAATGGCGCGCGACGGCGGAGTTCTGGTTCGACCATGTGCACCCCGACGATCTCGCGATGGTGCGGGACACCGATGCCCGGGCGAACGAGACCCTCCAGCCGTACGCGATCGAATACCGGTTCGCGCATCGGGACGGCCGATGGCGCTGGGTGCGTGACGAGGCCACGTTCCTCTCCGAGCCCGACGGCGCCGGTTACTGGCAGGGATTCCTGCTCGACATCACCTCGCGCAAGGAGTCCGAGGACGCCCTGCGCGAGGCCGAGCTGAAGTTCCGCACGATCGTCGAGCAGAACCAGGCGATCTTCTACACGCAGGAGATCGACCCCGATGACCCGTCGATCTCGAACACCACCTACATCGCGCCTGGCAACACCGACATGATCGGCTACACGCTGGCGGAGATCCAGGCGGACCCCGCTCTCTGGCGTCGGATCGTGCACCCCGACGATCGCGCGAGGGTGTGGGAGGCCGATGCGGAAAGCAATCGAGAGCTCTCCGACGAGAACTTCTCTCTCGAGTACCGGATGATCGCCAAGGACGGGCGCATCGTCTGGGTCCAAGACGAGGCCCGGCTCGTGCGCCTGCCCGGCAAGGAGCCCTACTGGCAGGGCTTCCTGTTGGATATCACCGAACGCAAACAGGCCGAGGCGCAGCTGGAGCGCGCGCTCGCCGTCGAGCGCGAGGCGGCCCAACGGCTGCGCACCCTCGACGAGATGAAGAACACCTTCCTCCAGGCCGTCTCGCACGACCTCCGGACGCCGCTTGCCGCGATCCTCGGACTGGCGATCACGCTCGAGCGGAGCGACGTACAGCTCGAGGCCGACGACGCGAGGGATCTCGCCCACCGGATCGCCGGGAACGCTCGCCGGCTCGACCGGCTCGTGACGAACCTGCTCGACCTCGACCGGCTGTCACGCGGCATCGTGGCGCCGCAGCTGGAGCCGACCGACCTCGGCGACCTCGCACGCCGGGCGATCGACGAATCCGAGCTGCTCTCGAGCGCCCGCGTGCGCACCGACATCGAGTCCACGGTGTTGCCCGTGGACGCGAGCAAGGTCGAGCGGATCATCGAGAACCTGCTCGCGAACACCGCCCGGCACACACCCGCGAGCGCCACGATCTGGGTCCGGGTGCACCCGGTGGACGGCGGCGGGCTCATCGCGATCGAGGACAACGGCACCGGCGTCGCGCCCGAGCTGCGCGAGGCCATCTTCGAGCCGTTCCGCCAGGGCCCGGATGCGCCGAGCCATTCACCCGGCGTGGGTGTCGGCCTCACGCTCGTGCGCCGTTTCGCCGAGTTGCACGGCGGCCGCGCGTGGGTCGAGGAGCGCAAGGGCGGCGGCGCGTCGTTCCGGGTGTTCTTCCCTTCGAGCCCGCCGTCCTACCTCGACGCGTCGTCGATCGGCTAGCGCGCCCGGCGGCGGGCGGTGACCGTCAGACCGCGTCCCATCCGGCGACGACGGGATGGTCGACGGCGGCCGGGCCTACCTGGGCGGCGCCCCCGGGCGACCCCACGCCGCTGACGGCGTCGGTGAACCACTCCGCGTTGATCGGCGTGAACTGCTTCCACTCGGCCGGGACGTCGTCTTCGTAGAAGATCGCCGTCACGGGACAGGCAGGCTCGCACGCGCCGCAGTCCACACACTCGTCGGGCTGGATGTAGAGCATCCGAGGACCTTCATAGATGCAGTCGACCGGGCACTCGTCGACGCAGGCGCGATCCTTCACGTCGATGCACGGCTCAGCGATCGTGTAGGTCATCGATTACCCCTTTTCCACGGTGTCGACCTTGCAAACGTCAATATACGCGCTGCGCCGCGCGTGGCAACCAGCCGAGGGGCCCGATCACGGGGGCGGTGCCGCGGCCCGCAACGTGGCCGCCACCGATCCGGCGGGGTCGTCGTCGGTGGCCACGGGGTACACCACGGGCAGGTCGGCGCCCGCCGCGCGGTACTCGTCGAGCCGCGCACGGGCGGCGCCGGGATCGGCGGGGAGACAGACCGCCCCCACCAGCGCCTCGGGGACGCCGTCGGCGTTGCCCGCCCGGTGCGCCGTAGCCGCCGTCTCGGCCCCCCGCTCGAGGCCCATGGCCGCGAACTGTCGGGCGTAGCCCGGATAGGAGGCGTACTCACCGGCTGCGCGGCGCAACGCCGCGAGCCCGCGTGCCGGGTCTCCCCCAAGCGAGCCGCGCACGTACACCGCGATCGTGATCCGGGCGGGGTCCCGCCCGGCGGTTTCGGCGGCATCACGGATCGTGGCACGCGCCTCGGCGACGCGCTCGGGCGTACACCAGTTGAGCAGGACCCCGTCCGCGATCCGGCCCGCCAGCGCGACCGAGCGCGGGCCGAGCGCCGAGATCCAGATCGGCACGGGCTCGGACAGCCGCAGCGACAGTCCCCCGTCGGGACCTAGGAGCCGGCGCATCTCGGCGACCTGCGACTCGAGCTCGGTCAGCGCGCCCCTGCCCGCCGCGCCGGTTCCCAGCCCGAGGATCGCGCGCCCGCCCGAGCGCTCGTGCACGGTGGCGGCGCCCATCGCGGTCATGCGCGGCGTGCGCGCGGTCATCGGCACGATCCCGGTACCCAGGAGCAGGTCCGTTGTCTCGCCCGCCAACCCCGAGAGCGCGGCGAACGCGTCGCGGCCGGCGATCTCGGGCAGGAACACGGCGTGGTACCCCAGCGTCTCGCCGAGTCGCGCGAGATCCGCAAACGCCGGCCATGGGAACGCGTCCCGCAGCGCGAACGCCGTGCCACGCGGTTGTCGTTCGAGGGCCATGGGTGCCATCGTCGCATGCCGTGGAACCCGTGACGTTCACCACCGAGGACGGCGTGCGGCTCGAGGGTGAGCTGCGTCTGCCCGAGGGCGCGTCGCGCGGGTCCGCAGTGGTCTGTCACCCGCACCCCAAGCACGGCGGGAGCAAGGACCACCCGATCCTGTGGGCGTTGCGGAACGAGCTCGCGGGTGCACGCGGCCTCGCGACGCTCGTCTTCAACTTCCGAGGCGTGATGGGGTCCGAGGGGACCTACGGCGGCGGTCACCACGAGACGCAGGATGCTCGCGCTGCGATCGACCACGTGCGCACGGCGGCGCCCGAGGGACCCACCGTCCTGTGCGGCTGGTCCTTCGGGGCGAACGTCGCGCTGCGCGAGGCGCTCGACGATCCGCGTGTCGCGGCGCTCGTGCTGCTGGGGATCCCGCTCGATCCGCACGACGTGACCCTGCCCCCGATGCCGGCGCCCGCCGAACTGCGCGCGTTGAAGCGACCGGTTCTGCTGATCGCCGGCGACGGCGACCCCTACTGCCCCGCCGATGAGCTCCGCGCCTTCAGCGCCGAGTTCGGCACGGCCGAGATGGCGATCCTCGAGGGCACCGACCACTACCTGTGGCGTCGCGAGAAGGAGGCCGCCGCGATCGCGGGCGCGTTCGTAGACCGGGAGCTCGGGTAGGTCAGGCCGCCGGCGGTCCGGGCGGCCGCGATGGGGGGAGCGGTCGGCGGGGCCGGCGCATCTGGAAGGCGATCGTCACCCCGATGCACCCGCCCAGGATCACGCCACCGAACCACGCGGGCTCTGCGAACGCGACCAGCACCGCGACCACGAGGAAGATCACGATCGACAGGGGCAGGACCACCCGACTCCAGGTGGGCGGCCGGCGATCGGCCGAGCGCTCCGCCAGGTATCGCAGATACGCGAACGGCGCATAGAAGGCCCCGCTGACGAGGATCGCGACGACGAGCGCCACCGGCGAGAATCCCGACCCGGCGCCGTTGGCGACCTCGCTGCCCATGCGGCGGAGTCTAGCGACGGACGCACGAGGGGCGCCCCGGAGGGCGCCCCTCGTCATCGCTGCGTCGTGCGGTTAGAGCGGGACGTGCGAGAGCACCATGATGCGGGGCTCCGTCATCTCCTCCATCGCGAACCGCAGGCCCTCGCGGCCGAAGCCGGAGTCCTTGCTCCCGCCGTACGGCATCTGGTCGGCGCGGAACGCGCTCACGTCGTTGATGATCACGCCGCCGACCTCCAGGGTGCGGTGCGCCTCGAACGCGCGGTTGATGTCGTTCGTGAACACGCCGGCCTGCAGGCCGTACTTCGAGTTGTTCACCTCGGCGAGCGCGTCCTCGAAGGTTTCGTACGGGGTGATCGTGGCCACCGGGCCGAAGATCTCCTCGCACCGGACCTTCATCTCGGGCGTGGTCTGGCTCAGCAGGGTCGGGTAGTAGAGGGATCCCTCGGAGCGCCCGCCCGTGAGGATCTCGGCGCCCTGGGCGACGGCTTCCTCGACCCAGGCGGTGATCCGGTCGACCTCGCTGCGCGTGATGACCGGGCCGACGTCGACCGTCGGGTCCATCGGGTCGCCCGTCTTCAGGCTCTCGACCTGCTTCGTCACCCTCACCGCGAAGTCGTCATAGACCTCGGACTGCACCAGGATCCGCTGCACGCTGATGCAGCTCTGGCCGGCCTGGTAGTACCCGCCGAACGCGACGCGCTGCGCGGCCAGATCGAGGTCGGCATCGCTGTGCACGATCACGCCGGCGTTCCCGCCGAGCTCGAGCGTCACGCGCTTCTTGGGGTCGAGGCCCTTGAGGTACCAGCCGATCTCGGCCGAGCCCGTGAAGCTGATCTTGCGGAACCGCTCGTCGCGGGCCATCCCGTCGGCGACCTTCGAGCTGACGGGCAGCACCTGGTACATGCCCTTGGGAAGGTCGGTCTCGGCGAAGTACTCGGCGAGCACGAGCGACCCGATCGGCGTAGCGCTCGCGGGCTTGACCACGATCGGCGCGCCCACCGCGAGGGAGGGCGCCACCTTGTGCGCGACCAGGTTCAACGGGAAGTTGAACGGGGTGATGCCGAGCACCGGGCCGTAGGGGAACCGACGGAGGATGCCCATGCGGCCGGTGAACGCGGCCTCCGTGTCGAGCCGCATCGCCTCGTCGTCGCCGTGGCGCAGGACCTCGGACGCCCATCGGAACGTCGACGCCGCGCGCGTGGCCTCGACCGTCGCCCACTTGAGCGGCTTGCCGCCCTCGCGCGCGATCAGCTCGGCGTTCCTCTCGATGTCCTGGGCGAGGCGCCGGGAGATGTGGTCGAGCGCCTCGGCCCTGACGTGGACGGGCAGCCGGACCGCTTCGTGGAACGTGTCGGCGGCCGCCTGCACCGCCTCCTCGACGTCGGCGGCCGTCGGCACGCCGAGCTCGGCCACGACGCCGTCGTCGAACGGGCTCTTGACCTCGAAGGTCCCCTCGCCCGTACGCCACTCCCCGTTCACCAGGAACGGTCTGATCTCACTCATGTGGGGTCACCATCCTCCTCAAGACCGAGGCGCCCGCTGG
>JANLXF010000012.1:0-1975 GCA_031364965.1 Actinomycetes bacterium
GAGTCCGGCAGGTGGCAGCAGATGGCGTCAGAAACGGGTTGCACCACTAACTATTCCACGCGCTCGAGCACCATGTGGAAATGGCATTCGAGGTGTCCGGCGCTCAAGTCCGAGTCGGATGGCGAAGTGGTCTTCAGCAACCCGCAGAGCTATCGAGTCAGGTCGACGACGACGGCGATGGTGAACGGGAAGACGAACACCTCGACGCGTATCGTTCAGGCGAAGTGGCTTGGTGCGGATTGTGGTGATATCAAGCCATTTATTCCGCCCGGTGCCCCCAGGTAGCCTGTGTCCGCCTCCGTCCTGGCAAACTGATCATCTCGCCGGATCGGCCTGCGTATTCGGCAAGGACATGAATGTAGCAGTCCAACTGGAGTTCAAGGGCGATAGGAAAGAACCACTTGGCGAGCAGGAGGCTGATCATGGCAAAGAGAGTCGCCGCAAGCCTGGCGCGTATCGAACGCAAATCGAGAGTCAGACCCCCAAAGGTCAATCCGCGCGTACCGCGCCAACGCGCCCTCCAGTTGCTCCGGAAGATCCCCGACGGCGCGCGATTGCTCCGGGAGCGCGAAGCGATGGGAGCAAGCAGCGTCCCGACTCAGATTGCCTTTTTCACTCCCAGGACGCGGAGTGGGAATGTCGGGCTTATTGATTTCTACAACGCTGACCTGCGGATGTGGTCCAGCGACGTCGACAGCACCTACCAGAACGACCAGGTGTATTTCGACTCGAGCAAAGAGACCGTCTCCGACGATATCTCGCTGAAGCATCCCAATGGCGTCGTCCAGGCGTTTTTCGACACCGAGCAAGAGAGCCAGGTGCTCGTCGTCGCCAAACTCTCCAGCGCGGGCGCGAAGGTTTACCTGACGCTGGATTCGGGTTCGTACTACGGGCAGAGCTTCGCTGTGCAGGGCAACGGTGTCGAACTGGCGATGCTCAGATCGCGTCCGTCCGGCATTCACAGTGTCAATATCATTCAACGGAAGAAGCCGGCGAAACCGTTCTGGTTCCACAGCATCACGGTCTTCGAAATCTGAGCAATCGTTTGGTCCGCGCGCACTTCGGCTCCGGCGCGTCACGCTGAGACGAACTCCGCCATCATCGCGCCGAGCGGATCGCGTTGACTCCGGCCTGGCTCGACAGCCAGGGGGCTGGGTGCTCTGCGTCGTGTTCGGCGTCGTCGTTCTGACGACGCTATTGCATGCGGCGCGGTCGTGGTCAGCGTTCACGCGCGAACCGCCAAGACGCTCCTGGTGGCGCAGGGCGTGTAACCAGGCTTCAGGCCCAGACGCCTGGCCGAGCGCCGGATGCCTGCTGTCTCCGACTCGAGTGGTGTGGCTGCGGGTCATTCGGCGGCTTCGAGCGCCCGCCGCGTCAGAGGGCGTCCGAGCTAGCGTTCGCCCGGCTTGTCCTTCCACATCCCCAGCAGGTCGTATAGATAGGTGAGGTGGCGTAGCATGATCTTTTCCCCGGCGCCTACCTCGATCCGAGTGCTGGCGTCCGCTCCGTACCCGCCGTACGCGGCCGAACGCAGATCCGGAATGTAGCCTGGCCAGGTGCCCCCCGCGCTGAGGGTATACCCGTAGAAAAGAGGATACTGAACGTCCGCCTGTTCCTTCCACATCCTCTGCAGCTTGTGGAGCGGCTCGCCAGGGACCGCCGCAATGGCGATCTCACGGCCCAGAAGGATCGTCGTGATGCCGACTTCGATGGTCTTGTCCTTTTCCCAGCGGTCGCCGAACGTGAGCAGATCGCTGCGGACCTTGATGGGATCGACGACCGGTGCGAGTGACGTGACGGCCTTGTTTGCGCGGAGCACTTCGGCGGCGAGCAGCTGCCCCATCTTCTCCATCACGGCGAAGTCATCCTCTTCCCGGCCCGAGCGCCCCTGGAAAAGCGGATTGATGTCGCCGGCGCCCCCCTGCACGAACATGACCTGCGTGCCTTCGAGCTGCCGCTCTACCGCCGACTGGAC
>JANLXF010000061.1:0-9129 GCA_031364965.1 Actinomycetes bacterium
GGGCGAGGTCGTCGTGAAGGTAGCCGGCGATCTGCAGTCGCTCGTCTGACCGCTCCTCCGCCATGGTGTTCGACAGGGCACGAAGAACCTGCTCGCGCTCCTGCAGCTCCTTGTGCGCCTCCTCGAGCGCCTGCGATCTGAAAAACACCTGGCGGGCAAAGAGCGACGGCGCCAAGAAGGCGGGAATAGTCCAGAAGCCCACCCGCGCATAAAGAACCGCCACAGTGAGCCCGAACACCCCAAGCCCGAGGTAGCTGACCAAGAACTCGCTGAGTCGCCCGATGCGCAACTCACGCATGACCCGAGTGGGCGGAAGTCCAACACGGATACTGGTGAAGACAGTTACCAAACTGCTGTTGACAACGTAGTCAGCGACCGCCGCGATCATTGCCGCTACGACTAGCCGCCACCAAGTCGAAACTCGTATTTCAGCAACGGAGTGAAAGAGAGAGCTCGCAAGCAGCACCGAAAGCGCGACCTGACACCGATTGAAGAGCGCGCGCAAGAAGCTGACTTCCCTCTTGAGCTCCCTCGGATCCATCGACCCGACGAGAGCGGTGGCCGCTGCCGCCGCGGGGGCGAACAGCATCCCGACAGACATCAACAGTGGGAACCCAAGGCTGAGATGGACCCCTCGCCAGGCCGGGATCGGCAACAGCTCCACGAGAGCGATTAGACCGACCCAGAGGACAAGATCCAGGGTAAGGACGGATGGATGCGCCGCGAGCAGCGAGCCGATCACCGCGAGCGTGGGCACGATCACGAGCAACTCGAAGGCTAGTAGTGACTTCGCGCGAGCGTCTGAGGGCGGTGGGGGGGCGGAGGTCATTGTTCTTATCTTCGACCGTGCGAGCGCTGAATGAAAGCAGGGTCGGCGAGCCTGGAGAGGACTACAGCATCTGGCGTAGCTTCAATTCCCTTGTTGTCCCCCTGATGGGGGTCACCCGATAATCACCCGGTGAGTCCCCCATCGGGGGTGCTACGCATCGAAAGAGGGAGGACCAACATGAAGCTGGCTCGCAGGATTGCAATCGCTCTAGGTTCCCTCATGGCTATCGCCCTCGCGGGCGGCGCCCACTGGAAGGCCTGAAGCTAGGTCTTAACGGTTCGTTCAGATCCCGGGGCCCTCAGGGTCCCGGGATTCTTTACGTTAGTGCCCTTACAGCTGGGGGGGAAGAGTCGCAGCTACGATGGTTCCCGACCCAAGGCGGCTCTCGACGGCCACTCTTCCACGAGCCGCCTCGACTCGCTCAGCGATCAGCTGGAGGCCGAAGTGGCTGTTTCTGTCGACCGCTCGCGTATCGAAGCCGACACCATCGTCACTGACGACGAGTCTGATGAGGCCGTCTTCGGCCCACACTTGGACGTTGATCTCTGTCGCTCGGGAGTGTCGGGCGGCGTTGTTCATCGCCTCGCGAGCGACCTGATAAACCAACAGCTGGGCAAGCTTGGAGCCTCCAACCTCATCAAGCTTCAAAACTATCCGGGGAGAGCCAGCCGTTTCGAGCTGCCGCGCGTGAAGCTCCAGCGTGGAACACAGTCCCGCGGTACCCAATGAAGATCTCCGCAGATCCCCTACGAGTTGACGGATCGCTTCCTGGGCCGCGTTCGTCGCCGACAGCAACTCTGGAAGATCCGAATCTAAGTTGAAGAGCTGCCCCGAATCGAGGTCCTGCCTCAACACCTGACCCATGAGATGCACCTTGAAAAGAGGGGGCAGCACTTCATCATGCAGCTCGCCCGCTACCACCAATCTCTCGTCGCGGCGTTCATCTGCTATCCGCTTGGACGACTCAAGGAGGGCTGCGCTTTGTGCCTGGAGCTTCTTCGATGACTCGTTCAGCCGCTCGGCCTGAACGAAAGTGTGTCGGGCAAGAACCAGGGGAACGATGAAGCCGGCCAAACCCCAACCGCCGGCTTCATTCGCGACGGTAGCCAGCAAGACTCCGAACAAGCCGAGCCCGAGGTAGACCAGGACGTAGAGAAGCGGCACATCCTGAAAGACGCTCCGCACCACTGTGGCAGGGGAAGATTGCTGAAACACACAGAATGGCACCACGACCGCAGCCGTGTTGACGAGCCCGTCGACCAAAATGGCTATCGCAGCGGGGGCAAGGACAAGCGGCCAGTCAGTCGCGGATACCTGAAAGTGGTGAAACACGATGGAAGCAGCTCCCACAGCCGCCGCGACCTGGCTTCGATTGTAGAGGGCACGGGTGAGCCGTGTTTCACCCCGCACCTCTCTAGGATCAAGCGAACCAACAAAAGCCACTGCCGCAGCAACAGTGGGCTCGAAAACCATTGCGGCAGCTATCCCAACCGTCAGCGACATCGACAGATGAAGCCCCCGCCAGAACTGGACATCCAAGTAGTCGGCCACGGCCATGGCGATGACCCAAAGTAGGACGTAGCCGAACTGCTTGCTCACTGAATCCAAGAAATGTGCCCCTTGGACCACAAGCAGTCCAACGACCGCAAGGCTCACGCTCAAGAACCAAACCCTGAGCCCGATCGGATCCGTTTGGGAGTGGCGTTCTCCGGACGTCGCTGCGGTTGCCGACATGAGGCCCTCCTCCTCGTGCCGGGCTGGACGGAGGGCGTCCGATCCGGCTGTGGAAAACGTTGAGAGGGTTTCTAGCGAACGAGGCTCCCCCAGGTCAAGAACGACAATCTCTCGGTCGAGGCGCCGGGCTGGCGACTACCATCGAGGCATGAAGCAGCGCGTGCTCGTGGTCGAGGACGAAGTGGCAATCTCGGAGCCCCTCGCCGACCACCTGAGCCGCGAAGGCTTCGACGCCGAGGTCGTTGCCTCCCTCGCCACGGCCACCGAGGCCTTCGACCGGTTCCAGCCAGACCTGGTGCTCCTTGATGTGATGCTCCCCGACGGGGACGGACGGGATCTCTGCCGCGACCTCCGTCGCCGCTCCGACATCCCGATCATCATGCTCACGGCTCGCGGCGAGGAGATCGACCGCATCGTGGGGCTCGAGCTCGGCGCGGACGACTACGTCGTCAAGCCGTTCTCGGCGGGAGAGCTCGTCGCCCGGATGCGCGCGATCATGCGGCGCGGCCGTTCGACCGCCACGCGCAAGGAGCCGATCTCCGTCGGCGCGATCACGCTCGACCCGGCCGCCCGCACCGTCACGAAGGGCGACGACGTCCTCGAGCTCGCGGCCAAGGAGTTCGACCTCCTTCACATGCTGATGGTGCATTCGGGCGAGGTCGTGAAACGAGAAGACATCATGGACGAGGTCTGGGACCCCCACTGGTTCGGCCCCACGAAGACGCTCGACGTCCACATCTCGTGGCTCAGAAAGAAGATCGAGGACGATCCGGCCACGCCTCGGTTCATCACGACCGTTCGCGGCGTGGGCTTCCGATTCGCGTCCGACGACGACCTCGCTTGACGCGCCCATTCGAACGGGAAGGAGGACGTCACGAAGGTTCGAGGCCGGCTCGTCGTGGCGTTCGCCTACATCTTGCTCACGGTGATCGTCGCGCTCACGATCCCGCTTGCCCTCAATCTCGCGAAGCGCACACGATCCGAGATCGAGTCCGACACCAAGATCGATGCTCTGACGATCGCCGCTCAGATCGGAAGCGAGGGCCTCAAGGCCGGGGCGGCTCTGGATCGGGCGGTCCTCGACTACGCGCTGCAGGTCGACGGCCGAGTGGTGGTCATGAACGCCGACAGCCTCGTGATCTCGGATTCCGACGGAACGGCCGTGGGTGAGTTCTTCAACAACGGGAAGCGTCCAGAGGTGACCGCGGCGCTCGACCCGGCGAACCCGACGCCGTACGCCACGTCTCGCTACTCAGAGACCGAACAGGCCGATCTGTTGGTCGCTTCGGCGCCGATCCTCGACGAGGGACTCGCGGGTGCGGTTCGGATCACGCGGAATGTCCAGTTCGTGAGCGATTCGATCCGCGAGGCCACAGTTGGGTTGGTCGTCGTCGGCGCCGCGGGGCTCCTCGCCGGGCTGCTGATCGCCTACGGGCTGGCCGCCTCGTTCGCGCGGCCGCTGACACGGCTCGCCAGGACAGCGGAGCGGCTGGGCGAAGGGGACCTTTCGGCCAGAGCCGGCAACGTCGGGGGCGCCGAGGAGATCGAGGACCTCGCGCGCACGTTCGACGAGATGGCCGACCGGATGCAGCGCACCGTGCAGGCGCAACGGGAGTTCGTGGCCAACGCGTCCCACCAGCTCAGGACGCCGCTCACCGGCATGAAGCTCAGGCTCGAGAGCGCGCAAGCCCGAACCGAGGACCCGGACCTGCGAGCCCAACTCGAGGCCGCCGACCTGGAGTCGGACCGGCTCTCGGAGACGGTCGACCGGATGCTGGTGATGTCGAAGCGGATCGAACAGGGAGATCCGACGCACGTGGATCTCGCCGACGCGGCCGCGCGAGCACGGGCACGATGGCAGGAGCGGGCGGCCGTGAAGCACGTTGCGATCCGCACGCTCGGCGTGCCCGCCGTGGGCCAGGGGAACCCCGCGGACCTCGACCAGGCACTCGACAACCTGATCGACAACGCCCTCAGCTACGGCGCCGGGTCCCTCGAACTCGAGACCCACGTCGAGGCCGGCCAGGCGGTGCTCGCGGTTCGCGATCACGGCCCGGGCATCCCTGCCGGGGAACAACAACGCGTCACCGAGCGCTTCTACCGCGGGAAGTCCGCTCCCTCGGGCGGATCAGGAC
Source organism: Actinomycetes bacterium (assembly GCA_031364965.1). Lineage (GTDB taxonomy): Bacteria > Actinomycetota > UBA4738 > UBA4738 > HRBIN12 > JAOUEA01. The sequence continues at coordinate 4,699 of JANLXF010000061.1, forward strand.
TCGGGCTCGCGATCGCGCGAGATCTGACCGAGCGGTGGGGCGGCTCGCTCCTCGTGCGCGACGCGGACGGGGGCGGCGCCCGGATCGAGATCCGCCTCCGCGCCACCGACGCCGGCGCCTGACGAACAGGAGACAGCTCTTTGCATGCAGCCCACCCCACCCCCGTCACGGTCTGGGTCGACCCCTCGTGCCCCTGGGCGTGGCAGACGGCTCGATGGTTGCGCGACCTCCGGGACCAGGGCCTCGTCGAGCTTCGCTGGCGGCTCTACAGCCTTGAGCTGAACGCGACCTTCCAGGACGGTCTCGGCTTCGACGACGCCGTGGCGACCTACGGCGGGGCGCTGAAGGCGCTCGCGCTCGCCCGGCGCGAGGGCGGAGCCGACGCGTTCGGACGGCTCTACGCGTCGCTCGGCGAGCGGCTGCACGATGACGGAGAAGCGATGTCGCCGGCCGTGCTGGAGGAAGCCGCAGCGAGCGCGGGGATCCCTGACGTACCCGCGCGTGCCGAGGCGGACCCCCGCCTCGCACAGGACGTGGTCGAGGAGTTCCGGGCGGGTCGCGATGCGAGCGTCTTCGGGGTCCCGACACTCGAGATCGACGGGGCCGCGCCGATCTACGGACCGATCCTCCCCTTCGCGCCGCGGGGCGACGAGGCGCGCGAGTGGTGGGCGCACCTGGGGTGGCTCGCGATGCGTCCCGACTTCTTCGAACTGAAGCGGTGGCCCCGCACCTCACGGCCGGGCGTCCGGTCTTAGCCCGGTCTTATCCAACCGAGGGATACCCTTGCCACACACCATGAAGCGCTTCCTCGTCTTCGTCGGCTACGGGATCGGCGGCATCGTCATCGCGATGGCACTCTCGCTGGGTGCCTTCGCGCTCGCCGGGCGGCAACTCGGCGAGCCCGCAACCCCGGTCGCCCCGGCCCTGGAGCTGTCGACGTCGACGCCGTCAGCACGGCCGTCGCCGTCGTGGGAACCGTCGTTCGAGCCGACCCACACGGCATCTCCGAAGCCCGGGCCGACCCACACGCAGCCGCCTCCCACCCAACCGTCGCCCACCGGCGGAGGGGGGTACAGCCCGGTGCCCGCCACGAGCTCACCCACCGGCGCCACCCCGAGCTCAGATCCCATCGATGACGGCCACCCCGAGGACGACGGCCACGCGGGCGACGACGACTGATCAGGTCCGCGTAGGTTCCCGGCATACGCGAACCGGTCGGAGCGGTTACCATCCACATCGACACCGAAGGGGAGTATCCCCTCACTCGTCGTCGACACCACGGTCTCCTACGACCCGGCGGCGGGGCCGCCACCACGGGGCGGGAGAGACCTTCGGCCGGACCAGGCGGTGCCACTGCCCCGACCGAAGGAGCGTGCTCGATGCACATCGAACCGTGGATCTGGATCGCCTTCCTGCTGTTCATCGCCGGGATGCTCGCGATCGACCTGCTGGTGTTCCAGCGCGAAGCGCATGCCGTCTCGATGCGCGAGGCCGCGGTCTGGAGCGGCGTATGGGTCGCGCTCGGCTTGACCTTCGGCGCGATCGTCTGGTGGTGGCAAGGTTCGCAGGCCGGGGGTGAGTACCTCGCCGGCTACCTGATCGAGAAGAGCCTCTCGGTCGACAACATCTTCGTCTTCGCGCTGGTCTTCGGGTACTTCGCCGTACCCGCCGAGTACCAGCACCGCGTCCTGTTCTGGGGGGTCTTCGGGGCGCTCGTGTTCCGGGCGATCTTCATCGCGGCAGGAGCGACCCTGCTCGACCAGTTCCACTGGATGATCTACGTGTTCGGAGCGTTCCTCGTGATCACCGGCATCAGGATGGCGCGCTCGAACGACGAGCACGTCGATCCCGGCAGGAACCCCGTCCTCCGGGCGTTCCGCCGCTTCGTGCCGATGACCGACGGGATGCGCGGCGAGCACTTCTTCGTGAAGGAGGCGGGCCGACGGCTGGCCACGCCGCTCCTCGCGGTGCTCGTGGTCGTCGAGACGACCGACATCATCTTCGCGATCGACTCGATCCCCGCGATCTTCGCCATCACGACCGACACCTTCTTGGTCTTCACCTCGAACGCGTTCGCGATCCTCGGACTGCGGACGCTCTACTTCTTGCTCGCGGGGATGATCGGACGCTTCGCCTACCTGAAGATCGGCCTCGCGTTCGTGCTCGCGTTCGTGGGCGCCAAGATGCTGATCAGCGAGTTCTATAAGGTGCCAATCTGGTTGTCGCTCGCAGTGATCGCCGGCGCGATCGCCGTCTCGATCGTGGTGTCCCTTCGGCGGCCACCGGCGGCCGCGGCTCCTTCGCACGAGACCGAGCCACGTGACAAGATGACGGCCCGATGAGCGAGCATCATCACCCACCGCACGATCACGAGATCTGGGGCGACGATCCCGAAGAGCGCGACGCCGATGCGGTGGTCGCCGAGCTCGAGGTCATCGACCCGGCCGCCGCTCGACGCTGGCACGAGCACCCCGCGTTCGTTCCTTTCAAGGCGGTCGGCCGGTTCATCCGGCGGAGCGGGAAACGGATCGCGGTCACGATCGCGGGGGCCGTCGTGGTGCTGGTCGGCATCGCCCTGCTGGTCCTGCCCGGCCCGGGCTGGGTGCTGATCTTCGCCGGGCTCGCGATCCTGTCCACCGAGTACGTGTGGGCACGACGGCTGCTCGAGAAGGCCAAAGAGAAGGCGGGCCAGGCCAAGGACGCGGTCTTCCGCAAGAAGAACGGCGACGTGCCGCCGGGCGCCTGACCTGCGGTGATCGAGCACGGACGCATCAAGATCGGGACCTCGTCGTGGACCGACCCCACGCTGATCAAGGAGGCCGACTTCTATCCGCCCGGGGTGAACACGCCCGAGAAGCGGCTCCGGTTCTACGCGACGAAGTTCCATCTGGTGGAGGTCGACTCCAGCTACTACTACCCGCCGAGCGAGGCGAACTCGGTGCGGTGGGTCGAGCGGACGCCCGACGACTTCACCTTCAACATCAAGGCCTACTCGCTGCTGACGAACCATCCGACCCGTCCCGACTCCCTGTTCGCCGACATCCGGGAGTCGATGCCGCCGATCCGCAAGCGCTTCGTCTATCGGGAGCAGCTCCCGCAGGAAGCCGTCGACGAGGTCTGGCAGCGGTTCCACGACGCGATCTGGCCGCTGCACGACGCCGGGAAGCTCGGCGCGGTCCTCTTCCAGTTCCCGCAGTGGTTCGTGCGGAGCCGCGAGCACCGCGGCTACATCCAGGAATGCAAAGCGCGCCTGGCCGACTACCGCGTCGCGGTGGAGTTCCGGCACCGCTCGTGGATGGCGCCCGAGCACGTCGAGGACACGCTCGGGTTCCTGGAAGAGCTCGACCTGCCCTACGTGTGCGTGGACATGCCGCAGGGGTTCGAGTCGAGCGTGCCGCCGGTCGCAGCCGCCACGGCCTCGGACCTGGCGATGGTGCGATTCCACGGGCGCAACGTCGACGCGTGGGAGGTGCCGAGCGAGACTGCGTCGAGCCGGTTCAGCTACGACTACCGCGCCGACGAGCTGAAGGAATGGGCCCCGAAGATCGAGGGTCTTGCACAGCAGGCGCGCGAGACCCACGTGCTCATGAACAACTGCTACCGCGACTTCGCCGTGCGCAACGCCTGGGAGCTAGGAGGGCTCCTCGACCTCGAGATGAACGACGCGGAGTAGCGCTCCCGGCCTGATAGCGTGTACGCTATCGGCATGACGAACGACGGAGCGCTCCTCGTCGCGGCACGTCGGCGAGCCGGGTTCTCGCAGCGTCGGCTCGCGGTCGTGGCCGGCGTGCCGCAGAGCACGGTGGGAAGGATCGAGGCCGAGCTCATCGATCCCCGGGCGAGCACCCTTCGAGCCCTGCTGCGCGCGTGCGGCGAGGATCTCGAGGCGGTCCCCCGGCTCGGGGTCGGGGTCGACCGGTCGCAGATCAGAGAACGCCTCGCCATGACGCCTCGGGCACGACTCAACGAGGTCGGCCTCGCCTGGCGCGCGACCGAGCGCATCCGCAGGCGGGCCCCTTGAGCGGGTTCACGCCCCTCGCGGCGCTCGAGATGCTCGCGGATCACGGCGTGCGGTTCGTGATGATCGGCGGCGTGGCGGCGGCGGCCCACGGCTCCCCGAGCCTCACCGGCGACCTCGACCTGTGCTATGCGCGGGATCCCGAGAACCTGGAACGGCTGGCGGTGGCGCTCGCAGCGATCCACGCGTCGCTCCGCGGCGCCGACCCCGACGCCCGATTCGTCCTCGATGCTCGCACCCTCGCAGCCGGAGACCATTTCACCTTCACGACCGACGCCGGCGATCTGGACGTCATCGGCACACCCGCGGGCACCGACGGCTTCGCCGATCTCGAGGCGAACGCCGTCGCGATCGACTTCGAGGGCTTCGTCGTGCGCACGGCGTCGCTGAACGACCTGATCCGCATGAAGCGC